>NZ_JBFSUX010000056.1:0-34785 GCF_041467595.1 Vibrio sp. 10N.247.311.13
CAGCTCTGAAGGATCCTTCAACCGATCGCTTTGGCTTTAACTGATCGGCATTAGACCTTAGGTCGCTCTTTTGCTTTTTGGGGTTATCCGAGCTGACTCATGTAGCTCGTTCAAATCAGCTAAGCGTTGCTTGCGGATCTTGCTACGCGCTTCTTCACCCACGTCTCATTGACGAATAAAGAGAATAAGATAACGGCGCCACCAATAGACAAGCGAACCAAATCGACATCTCTGTTCCAAATCAGGATATTCACCACCAGACCAGCAGGAACCAAGGCATTGTTCATCACTGCCAGCGCGCCAGCATTCACCATGCACGCGCCTTTATTCCACATAAAGTAACCCAGCCCCGACGCAATCAAGCCAAGGTAGATCAGGATTCCCCATTGAAGTGTGGTGGTGGGCAGTTTCTCTGGGTTGCCTAGTAGCATGAAAGCCACTGACGCGACACATAGCGCCCCTAAGTAGAAGTAACCAAATACGGTTCGCTGAGGCAACTCGGTCGATTCCTTCTCCATCACCACCTTGTAGCCCACCTGACCAATAGCAAAGCACAGGTTCGCGCCTTGCACGACGAGGAAGCCGACTAAAAAGTTTTCGTTAATACCTGCGAACTTAATGAATACCGCGCCCAATACCGCAATTGCCGCTGTCACTAGGTACCACGGAGAGAATTGCCCTTTGAGAAAGTCATAAATAAGCGTGACGTAAATTGGGGTAAAGACAGTAAACAAAAGGACTTCAGGAACGGATAGCAGTAAGAAAGACTGATAGTAGAAGCAGTACATCAGGCCAAGCTGGATACCACCAATTGCCATCAATTTAGCGATCAGCTTACGCGATACGCCGCGAAACTTTAGGAAAGGAAGAAATACGACGCCAGCAAGGGCAACACGCATTAAAACAGAGAACCAAGAATCAACCTGACCCGCAAGGTAAACGCCGATCAGGCTAAAGGAGAAGGCCCATAGGAGGGTAACACCAGCTAAATAGCTCATAGTAAAACTTCGTTAATAAGATATGAGCTGTATGTTACCTAACCTTAAATCATTAGTCTTCTGAATCTCTTAGAGGCACGACCAGCATATCAACCGGAGAGGCGTTGATCAGTTGGCGTGTTGAAGAGAGCAGCTTGCTCCAAAAGTCTTGATGGTGACCGCAAACCACGAGATCAACATTGAACTCGTTGATGGTGTCACACAGCTCATGACTCAAATCACCACTGCCTACTAGGGTATGGGTGATCGGGTATTGGGCGTGCTCCGCAAAATTTTGCAGCTGAATACGAGACGCTTCCATCGCGTTGTGCTGGGTTTCGGCCATGTTGATATCAATCAGGCCGGTATACAGCTCTGCGTAGTTAATATCGATATGGATAAAAGAGACTTTGGCTTCCAATGGCTTAGCCAATGCTACCGCTTTATCCACAATTAATTTGCTGTCTTCTGATAAATCGACCGCGACCAAAATATGTTTGTAACTCATATCGCTACCTCCTTTATTCATTGTCTGATTTAAGATTAGCACTATGCGATGGTTTTTTTTGCTGAAGTGATCTCATATCCACTGTCTTGCGTAATGACAGCTCGAAATATTGGTTAACTAATGGCCTGCGAGATATTCATTAAATAGTGATATAGTAGAGAAAATTGAGGATGTAATTAGGAGTCTTAAATGCTGTCAAAAACTATGGTTGAGCAACTGAATGATCAAATTAACCTAGAATTTTTCTCATCCAATCTATACTTACAAATGAGTGCTTGGTGTGAAGACAAAGGATTTGAAGGTGCAGCAGAGTTTCTGCGTGTTCATGCAGTAGAAGAAATGGAACATATGCAGCGTCTTTTCACTTACGTAAGTGAAACAGGTGCAATGCCAATTCTAGGTGCGATTGAAGCGCCAAAACATGAATTTGATAGCCTTGGTGCAGTGTTCCGTGAAACTTATGAACATGAGCAGATGATTACTCAAAAGATCAACAAACTGGCTCACGTTGCTTTCAGCACACAAGATTACTCAACCTTTAACTTCCTGCAATGGTACGTTGCAGAGCAACACGAAGAAGAGAAGTTGTTTAAAGGTGTATTGGATAAGCTAGAGCTTGTTGGTGAAGACGGTAAAGCACTGTTCTTTATTGATAAAGACCTAGCGCAATTGGCAAAAGATGGTTCATCTTCAATTATGGAAGCTCCTGCCGTTTAGGTAGTACGGGAAAGACACTGATTATCTTTTTCTTTTGAGTTTTCTTATGAAGATGTAGGGAGGAAAGGATGATCAGCGGCGACACTATTCTATTTGCACTAATGGTTGTGACTTGCGTGAACTGGGCGCGATATTTTACTGCGCTAAGAACACTCATTTATATAATGCGAGAAGCACATCCTCTACTTTATCAACAAGTAGACGGAGGTGGATTCTTCACAACTCATGGCAATATGACCAAGCAGGTTCGCTTGTTTAGTTACATCAAAAGCAAAGAGTACCACCATCATCACGACGAAGTGTTTATGTCGAAGTGTGATCGCGTAAGACAGTTGTTTATACTTTCTTCCGCTCTGCTGGGTGTAACGTTGCTGTCTTCTTTCATCGTCTAAGTTATTTAGTACGTGTGAAGTAGAGTTTAGGTTTTGGTGTAAAGCTTCGGTTGTTGGTTCGCTAAGCCAAGTAGTGGTTTTGCTGCTGTCTGCAAATTGTACAATTGAACATCAATTGCAAAGTTTAAAATTGCCGCTAGAATAGCGAGCAATTAGTAAGGATGTGCTGTTTATGCACATCCTTTTTTATTGATGGCATTTCGAGAACAGGGCGTACTCGAGGTGCAAAAGTGAAGAAAGCAGAACCCCAATGAGTGAAAAGTTTGATGTAATCGTAATTGGTGCGGGCGCCGCGGGCTTAATGTGTGCTGCGGAAGCGGGTAAACGTGGCCGACGAGTGCTGGTGGTTGATCATGCAAAGAAACCAGGCAGAAAAATTTTAATCTCAGGTGGCGGCCGTTGTAACTTCACTAACTATGATGTTTCAGCCAACAACTTCCTATGTAACAACCCTCACTTCGTGAAGTCAGCCTTATCTCAATACACCAACTGGGATTTTATCTCGATGGTGAGCAAGTACGGTATTGAGTTCGAAGAGCGAGACCACGGCCAATTGTTCTGTGTGAATGACCACACTGCAAAAGACATCGTGAGCATGTTGCTTGAAGAGTGTAAGCAGGCGAAAGTTGAACAGCGCTACCGTTGTGATGTTCACTCCATCGAAAAAACAGACGCTGGCTTTAAGATGCACCTTAATACCGACGAAGTTGAGTGTGACTCACTTGTCGTGGCGACGGGCGGTTTATCGATGCCGAAACTAGGCGCGACGCCATTTGGCTATAAGATTGCCGAGCAGTTTGGCTTGTCTGTGATGCCGACTACAGCCGGTTTGGTGCCATTTACTCTGCATAAAGAAGACAAAGAAGCCTTTGCTGAGCTTTCAGGAATCGCGATTCCTGCCGAGATCACCGCGCAAGACGGCACCTTATTCAAAGAAGCGTTGCTGTTTACCCACCGCGGCTTATCTGGTCCTTCGGTATTGCAAATTTCTTCGTTCTGGAAAGCGGGTCAATCGGTTTCGATTAATCTAGTACCAGAAGCTGATGTGACTGAGTTGTTGGCGAACTCTCGTGAGAAGCATCCAAATCAGAGCTTAAAGAACACATTGGCAAAAGTATTACCTAAGCGTTTTGTTGAGGTATTGATTGACCGTAAAGAGCTGGAAGACAAACCGCTTAAGCAGTTCAACGAAAAGCAGCTTAATGGCATTGTTGAGCATCTAGAAAACTGGAAAATCGCACCAAATGGCACAGAAGGTTACCGTACGGCGGAAGTTACTCTTGGTGGCGTTGATACCGATCACCTCTCTTCAAAAACCATGGAATGTAAGAACATCAAAGGCTTATTCTTCGTTGGTGAGGTGATGGACGTAACGGGCTGGCTTGGTGGTTACAACTTCCAATGGTGTTGGAGTTCAGGCTTTACTGCTGGTCAGTGGGTTTAAGCTTTTAGCTTACTCACTAGATTTTAAATTATATAAAAATGGCGAGTTATACGACTCGCCATTTTTGTATCTAACATTGTGCTCTAGCTCTAGATTCGACTTTATCGATAGCTTTTCGTGCTCAATTGAATCTTTTAGCTCTTATTTACGCCGGTTTGTTTTTTGAAAACTTGATCTGCTGGATAACAAGGCCGGTAATGATCAGTACCAAGCCAAACAGGGTCGCTGGGTGAATCTCTTCGCCGATAATCGTGGAAAGTAGCATCAACGAGATAAACGGTGAGGCAAAAATCAGATTGCTGATACGCGCTGTGTTGTTGGTCAGTTTTAATGCCGAGAGCCACAAGACAAAGGTAATGCCCATCTCGAACAGGCCTACGTAAGTCACAGCCATCCAACCTTTTGCTGTGATTTGACTAAAGCTCTCGCCTTCGTAAAGGGTTAAACCGATCGCGAAAGGTAATGCCACTAAGAAACCAAGCAATACGCCAATCACAGGGTCAGCCTTGTTTTTGGTGTTTAGAATCCAGTATCCCGCCCAAAGCAGAGTAGAAAGCAGCGCCAGTGCCACACCGAGTGGGCTATCGAACTGCATGCCTAACACATCGCCTTTGGTGGCAATAACTACCACACCCGCATAGCTGAAGGTACACGCAATCCAATCTTGCTTACGAATCTTTTGCCCCAGAAAAACCGCCGCCATTAAGGTTAGCGTGATAGCCCAGCTGTAGTTGATGGCTTGAGCTTGAGAAGCGGGCAGCAGGTCGTAGGCTTTGAATAGAATCAGGTAATAAGCCAATGGGTTAACCAAGCCGAGCAGCAGGTAATACCAAGGGTTTGAAAGGAACGTTGTACTCAGCTGAGAGAGCTTACCTTGAAAGGCGCAGACTGCGATCAGCGCAATCGACGACACAATACTGGCAATGGTCAGCATTTGAATCGGTGAAAACTCAGCAAGGGTCAGCTTAAAAGCAGTAGCGACCGTTGACCACAGCAGTACTGCGGAAAGGCCAAAGCCCAAGGCACGACGTTCGTTCATGGCAACTCATTCTAATTTGATGGGACAGAATACGGAGCGCCTAGTCTATCTGTCGAATTTTAATACGGCAAACTGGACATTTATCCAGTATCAAAATACCATTTAATGAGTTATTTCAAATTAGGCTAAATCATTATCATGCAATGGATTATCGAACATCAAGCACCGCTTATTGCTGCTATTTCTGGCGCGCTCGTCAGCGGCGGTGTGGTGGGTTGGTGGATCAAACAGAAGTTCTCTTTTCAACAGCGACTTCTTGAACAGCAGCTAGAGTCCGACCGTTTGCTGCATGAATCTCAACAATCTCAGCTCAAGTCCTCGCTCGCAGAGGCGCAACAAGAGCTTAATGAGTTGGATGATGACCGAGACAAAGCGGCATTCGAGCTCAAGCAGGCGCACGGTAAGGTGATGGCTGCAATGGAAAAACTGCGCTACTTTGAGGCGGTAAAGCAAGAGCGCCAGCAGTACGCTGATGAGATCAATGTGCTTAAAGATCATAAGTCTGAATTAGAAGCCGAGCTGCGCGAGCAAGAAGCAAGGCATGACCAAGAAAACCTCGCCAATAGCGAAAAGCTGCAGTTGCTAGAGCAAGCTGAATCACGACTTAAGCAGCAGTTTGAATTGTTAGCGAACCAACTGTTTGAAACCAAAACCGCCAAGGTTGATCAGCAGAACAAGCAGAGCCTAGAAGGTTTGTTGTCACCTTTGAGAGAACAGCTAGAAGGTTTTAAAAAGCAGGTTAACGACAGCTTCAGCCAAGAAGCCAAAGAGCGTCATACTTTGGTGCATGAGCTTAAAAACCTGCAGCGTCTTAATGAGAGTATGACGCGTGAAGCGGTGAACCTGACTCAAGCGCTAAAGGGTGACAACAAACAACAAGGTAACTGGGGCGAGGTGGTGCTGGCTCGCGTGCTTGCTGAATCAGGACTGCGCGAAGGCCACGAATACCAAACGCAAGTGAACCTGCAAAACGATGCGGGCAAGCGTTATCAACCGGATGTGATTGTGCATCTGCCACAAGACAAGCAAGTGGTGGTCGATTCAAAAATGGCGCTGGTGGCATTTGAACGCTATTTCAATGCCGAAACCGATCAGCAACGTGATGCTGCATTACGTGATCACTTGGCTTCATTGCGCGCACACATTAAAGGCTTGAGCCAGAAGGATTATCATCAGCTCAAAGGCATACAGAGCTTGGATTACGTGTTGATGTTTATTCCGGTAGAGCCTGCGTTTCAGGTGGCGATTCAAGCCGACCCTAGCTTAGTTAAAGATGCGATGGAGCAAAACATTATCTTGGTCAGCCCAACCACCTTGCTGGTGGCACTGCGTACCATTGATAACTTGTGGCGCAACGATAGACAGAACCAGAACGCACAGGTTATCGCGGAACGTGCGAGCAAGCTTTACGACAAATTACGCCTGTTCGTTGATGATATGGAAGGTCTTGGCAGCTCATTAGATAGAGCCAACCAAAGCTACCAAGGAGCGATGAATAAGCTATTGACTGGGCGTGGCAATGTGATCCGTCAGGCGGAAAGCTTCAAGCAACTCGGTGTTGAGGTGAAGAAACCGATTTCGGTAGGCTTGGCTGAAATGGCGCAAAATGAGGCTTTTTCAGAAAATGCCTCCTTAGTAGAAAGACAACCCGCTGAGGATAAAGTAAACTAATCGGCCGCAGCGCCTCTAAACACGGAGCGTGCTGTCGATGAGAACTTACCATGGTAGATAACAGCATTATGGACACAAGCGTGCAGACAAATTCAGCAGTAGAGTCAGAAACCACACACTTTGGTTTCGAAACAGTCGCGAAAGACGAAAAAGTCGCGAAAGTAGCAGAGGTATTTCACTCTGTAGCCGCTAAATACGACATCATGAATGACTTAATGTCGGGTGGTGTTCACCGCTTGTGGAAGCGATTCACGATTGATTGCAGTGGCGTTCGCCCTGGTCAGCGTATCCTAGATCTTGGTGGTGGTACTGGCGACCTTACTGCGAAATTCTCGCGTATCGTTGGTGAAAAAGGCCACGTGGTTCTTGCTGATATCAACAACTCAATGCTGAATGTTGGCCGTGATAAGCTGCGTGATAGCGGCATTGTTGGCAACGTACACTACGTACAAGCGAACGCTGAAGAGTTGCCATTCCCAGATAACTACTTCGATTGCATTACGATCAGCTTCTGTCTGCGTAACGTAACCGATAAAGACCAAGCGCTGCGTTCTATGTACCGCGTACTTAAGCCGGGTGGCCGTCTGTTGGTTCTTGAGTTTTCTAAGCCAGTGCTTGAGCCACTATCAAAGGTTTACGACGCATACTCTTTCCACCTGTTGCCAAAAATGGGTGAGTTGATTGCTAACGATGCAGACAGCTACCGTTACCTTGCAGAATCTATTCGTATGCACCCAAATCAAGAGACTTTGGAAGGCATGATGCAAGAAGCGGGCTTTGAAAATACAAAATACTTCAACCTAACGGGCGGCATTGTTGCGCTGCACCGCGGTTACAAGTTCTAGTCGAGCTTGGTAGCAGGCTCGCTGAGCGTGCTAAACAATAAGAATAAAGATAGAACGGATAGGTTAAGGCTTATCCGTTTTCAAAGGTAAGGACAGTCATGCCACTTGATCCATTGGTAACCGCGGTTATTGAAACCTCTTTAAATACTTTCGTGAACGATGATCCAGCACTGGTTCGTCGTTTGTCTCGTTTAAAGGGGCAGATCATTCAAGTCAATTTGAAAGAGTTGAATAAAACACTCACTTTCGTTTTCAGCCAACAGATTGATGTGTTGTCAGAATACGAAGGGCAGCCTGACTGCTACCTATCTTTGAACCTATCGGTGTTACCTGAACTGCGTGAGCAATCGAACATCACCAAGCTGATCAAGCAAGATAAGCTGATCTTAGAAGGTGATATTCAACTGGCTCAGAAATTCGCTCAACTGATGACAGACTGCAAGCCTGATTTGGAAGAGTGGTTATCGCGCGTAACGGGTGATGTGGTTGCGCATACCTTGGTGCAAGGCGTTAAAAACGTCGGTGGCTTTGTAGCAAAACAGGCAACTAAGCATCAAAATCATGTTGCTCAAGTTCTGACTGAAGAGTGGAAGATCGCACCTGCACCGTTAGAAGTCGCGCATTTTTGCGACCAAGTTGATGACGTAAAAAGCTCTGCTGCTCGTCTTGAAGCTAAGTTGAACGCTCTGTTGGAGAAAGCATGACCCCAGCAGAACTGAAACGTCTTTATCATATTATCAAGGTACAGTTGGAATACGGCCTTGATGAGTTGATGCCGGAACACCAACTGACTAAAGCCCCTTTGTTGGCGCGAAAGTCACTGTTTTGGCTCAAGAACAAGCATCAAGATAAAGAGTTGGGTCATCGCTTGCGCCTTGCGCTGCAAGAACTTGGTCCAGTGTGGATCAAGTTTGGACAGATGATGTCGACACGTCGTGATCTGTTCCCTCCTCATATCGCCGATCAGTTGGCGTTGTTGCAAGACCAAGTTGCGCCGTTTGATGGTCAATTGGCGAAGCAAGATATGGAAAAGGCGTTGGGTGGCAGTTTAGACAACTGGTTTACCGACTTTGATATCGAGCCACTGGCTTCTGCTTCTATTGCTCAGGTGCATACCGCAAAGCTTAAAGAGAGCGGTCGCGAGATTGTTCTGAAGGTCATTCGACCTGATATTCGCCCGGTGATTGACGCAGATCTAAAACTGATGCACCGAATGGCGCGTATAGTCGCTAAGTCGCTTCCTGAAGCACGTCGTTTGAAACCGGTTGAAGTGGTTCACGAGTACGAGAAAACGTTACTTGATGAACTCGACCTGCGCCGTGAGGCGGCCAATGCCATTCAACTGCGACGTAATTTTGAAGGCAGTGAAGAGCTGTATGTTCCAGAGGTTATCCCTGATCTAAGCAGCGAAACCCTGATGGTGTCAGAGCGAATCTATGGTATTCAAGTCTCCGATATTGAGACGTTAAACTCCAACGGCACCAACATGAAATTGCTCGCGGAACGCGGTGTGACGGTATTCTTTACCCAAGTATTCCGAGACAGCTTTTTCCATGCAGACATGCACCCGGGCAACGTATTTGTTAACCCAGAGAATCCAGATAACCCTCAGTGGATTGGTTTGGATTGTGGCATTGTCGGCACGCTCAACAGCGAAGATAAGCGCTATTTAGCAGAGAACTTGTTGGCTTTCTTCAATCGAGATTACCGTAAAGTTGCCGAGCTGCACGTGGATTCGGGGTGGGTGCCACACGACACCAACGTCAATGATTTTGAGTTCGCGATCCGTATGGTGTGTGAGCCAATCTTTGCAAAACCACTTGGCGAGATCTCATTTGGCCATGTGTTGCTAAACTTATTTAATACAGCAAGACGTTTCAACATGGAGGTTCAGCCTCAGTTGGTACTTCTACAGAAGACCTTGTTGTATGTGGAAGGCCTAGGTCGTCAGTTGTATCCGCAACTTGATTTGTGGGCAACCGCCAAGCCTTTCCTTGAAACCTGGATGATGAATCAGGTGGGGCCGCAAGCTGTGATCAACGCAGTAAAAGAGCGCGCGCCATTCTGGGCAGAAAAACTGCCAGAGCTGCCAGAGCTACTTTATGACAGCTTGCGCCAAGGTAAAGCGATGAACCACAGAATGGATCAGCTTTATCAAGGTTACCGAGATAGTAAGCGTCAGCAAGCAACTGGAAAGTTTTTGTTTGGCGTTGGAGCCACTTTAGTCGTATGCTCCGCAATATTAGTTTCAAGCCCTTATGAGCAGCTATCTATGGGCTGTGGCATCGCAGGTGTCACATTTTGGTTGCTTAGTTGGCGAGCTTACCGTCGTTAGACAGTAGACTCTCTTAATATTTTTATGTGTAGACAGACCCGAGGACAATGACAATGGGTGGTATCAGTATTTGGCAACTTCTAATCATTGCTGTAATTGTAATTTTGCTATTCGGAACAAAGAAACTGCGCGGTATGGGTGGTGACTTAGGTTCAGCGGTTAAAGGCTTCAAAAAAGCGATGAGCGATGAAGACAAGCCTGCAGATAAGAAAGATGCAGACTTCGAACCAAAGAATATTGAACAGCAGAAGACAGAAGCTCACGCTGAAACAACTGCTGAAACAAAGAAAGACAAAGAGCAGGCGTAAATCGTGTTTGATATCGGTTTTTGGGAACTGGTATTAATATCTGTCGTTGGGTTAGTGGTTTTAGGGCCTGAGCGTTTGCCCGTGGCGATTCGCAGTATTTCCAAGTTTGTTGGACAAGCGAAAAGCATGGCAAACAGTGTGAAAGATGAACTTTCTCATGAGCTTAAGGTGCAAGAGCTGCAAGAAAACCTACGCAAGGCGGAAAAAATGGGTATGGAAGATTTATCTCCAGACCTTAAAGCGTCAGTCGATGAACTCAAGCAGGCCGCTGCTGAGGTTCAACGTCCGTATGCTAAGCCTGAGTCTGATAAGCCAAGTGAGACTAAACCTAGTGTCATGGAAACTGTGGAATCTGAAACCATTCAGGTCAACAGCGAAGCTTCAGCACCGTCAGATAAGAAAGCCGAATAGTCTCGCAAGGAGGAGTCGCCGGATACTTGATTCGCTAGATGTTTAAATAGATATCTATTCAAGTAAATAACTATTCAAGTGGATACCAATTCAACTGGATAGATACACGCGCGGCTCCTTTTCGATCTTCCTGTTTAAGAGGTTTGACATGTCTTCGACTGAGCAGACACAGCCTTTAATTAGCCACCTTCTAGAACTACGTAATCGCCTACTACGTGCGATTGTCGCGGTGCTAGTGATATTTGTCGGGCTAATTTATTTTGCTAATGATATTTATGAATTCGTATCAGCACCTTTGGTAGATCGTCTACCGGAAGGGGCGACGATGATCGCAACCGATGTTGCATCGCCATTTTTCACACCGCTGAAATTAACCTTGATCGCGTCTATATTCCTCGCGGTTCCGTTTATTTTGTATCAGGTGTGGGCTTTTGTTGCTCCGGGTTTATACAAGCATGAAAAACGCTTGATCATGCCGCTATTGGCTTCAAGTTCATTGCTGTTTTACTGTGGTGTGGCGTTCGCTTACTTTATTGTATTCCCGTTGGTATTTGGCTTTTTTACGGCCATATCATTAGGGGGAGTAGAGTTCGCAACCGACATCTCAAGCTATCTTGATTTTGTACTCGCGCTGTTCTTTGCTTTTGGTATTGCCTTTGAAGTGCCTGTTGCGATTATCTTGTTGTGTTGGACGGGGGCAACAACGCCTCAATCTCTGTCTGAAAAGCGTCCTTACATTGTGGTGGGTGCTTTCATCATCGGTATGATGCTGACACCACCAGATATGATCTCGCAAACACTGTTGGCGATTCCAATGTGTATTCTGTTTGAGATTGGTCTGTTTTTCGCACGCTTTTATACGCGTAAGCCAGATGCGGATGAAGAGGAAGAAGCTGAATCTTGATTCGGAATGCTTCAGTAAAAATCACATAATAAAAAAGCGGCCTAGGGCCGCTTTTTTATTATGTCTGTTTATCGAATCTTTAACTGATAGCCACAGTTCTGACATATATAGAGCTCTTTGATGCCCAAAATTTTATGCCATAGGGTTCGATGTTGACGTTGTAAGTGTTGTGAATGGTCACACATAATCAACTACCTCTATATGCAGGTGGTTGATACTATACATGTCACTTAGCTTTCTCAAATAAATTCAGGAAAAATCCGTAATAATTACTTATTAATAGATTTGTCATAAATTAAACAATGCCTTAGCATTTTTGGTGGTTATGTTTTCGACTTCTTCAAGGGTAATTCCGCGTAATTCGGCGATGCGTTTTGCTACTAATTCTGTGTAGGCTGGTTCATTGCGTTTACCGCGATTCGGTGTTGGTGCCAAGTATGGGCAATCTGTCTCTAGAATGACGTAATCCATATCGAGATGTGGGATCACCTTGTCCATCCCAGAGTTCTTAAAGGTCGAAACGCCGCCTAAACCTAAATGAAAGCCTAGCTCGTTGATCGCTTGAGCTTCCTCTAAGCTGCTACCAAAGCAGTGGAATACCCCGCGTAAGCTGCCATCTTGTTCTTTACGAAGTAGGGCAAGTGTCTCTTCAATGGAATCACGAGTGTGGATCACCACAGGTAGATCAAGCTCTTTTGCCCACTGCAGTTGAGTCACAAACGCCATCTCTTGTTCAGCCTTGAAGGTTTTATCCCAGTACAAGTCGATACCAATCTCACCCACGGCGATAAAGTCATGCTTATCAAACCAAGCTCGAATGGTTTTGAGGGTTTGCTCGATATTCGCATCCACATAACAAGGGTGTAAGCCCATCATTGAACGGCACACATCAGGAAACTGCGCTTCCGTTGCTAACATTGGTTCGATAGATTCTAAATCGATGTTCGGCAATAGAATGGTATCAATCCCTTGAGCCAGTGCGCGCTGCACAACTTGTTCGCGGTCTTCATCGAATTCACTAGCGTAAATATGAGCATGGGTGTCGATCATTGTTTTGTCCTGAAAGCGGTCTTTACTGAGTTGTCATGAGTATACGGCAGTGTGAGGAGAAGGTCATTTTTTGCCATTTATCCCTATTTTTGATTGGGTTTCATATTTTACTGCTAGCGTCCTGAGCCATCAGTGATATGCTTTTGCCTGTATTTAGCACTTTTCATATCTAAGTATTTCGGTGCTTAGACTAGGCAAGGAGAATCTAGTGTCTGTTTCAATTCAAGGTCAATTCCCAGGTCGCCGTATGCGCCGTATGCGTAAGCACGACTTTAGCCGTCGCCTAATGGCAGAAAATCAATTGTCTGTGGATGATCTAATCTACCCAATGTTTATCCTGATGGGTAAAGACCGCCGCGAGCCTGTCGAGTCAATGCCAGGTGTTGAACGCTTGTCGATCGACTACATGCTTGAGGAAGCAGATTACCTGTCAAAGCTGGGTGTTCCTGCGATTGCTCTATTTCCAGTCGTGAACCAAGATGCTAAAAGTTTATGCGCAGCTGAAGCTCATAACTCAGAAGGTTTGGTGCAGCGCGCTGTACGTTTACTAAAAGAGCATGTGCCAAACATTGGCGTTATTACTGACGTAGCACTAGACCCGTTCACCACTCACGGCCAAGACGGCATCATCGATGAAGATGGTTACGTGATGAATGACGAGACGACTGAAGTCTTGATCAAGCAAGCATTATCACACGCTGAAGCGGGTGCGGATGTGGTTGCACCGTCAGATATGATGGATGGTCGCATTGGTAAGATCCGTGAAGCGTTAGAAGAAGCGGGTCATATTCATACCCAGATTATGGCGTACTCTGCGAAATACGCATCGTGCTACTACGGTCCATTCCGCGACGCAGTCGGCAGTGCTTCGAACCTGAAAGGTGGTAACAAGAAGAACTACCAGATGGATCCTGCGAACAGCGATGAAGCGATTCACGAAGTTGCTATGGATCTTAATGAAGGTGCGGACATGGTGATGGTGAAACCAGGCATGCCTTACCTTGATATTGTTCGTCGTGTTAAGCACGAACTGCAAGCGCCTACGTTTGCTTACCAAGTATCTGGTGAATACGCGATGCACAAAGCGGCGATTCAAAATGGCTGGCTGAAAGAGCGCGAAACCGTCATGGAATCACTGTTGTGCTTTAAGCGTGCTGGCGCTGATGGCATTCTTACTTACTTCGCTAAAGATGTCGCAGAGTGGCTTGCTGAAGATAACGCACAAGCTGCTGAGCATTTAAAAGAAAAGTAACAGTGTAGATCTCACTTAAGTGATCAGTAAAGGGTTGGCCATTGTGCCAGCCCTTTCGTTTATAAGGATGAATAAGATGTCAGTTGTCGTACGTGAAGGTTCTTTAGAAGAAGTGGTGTCTGTGGTCGAGCAGATCTCTGAGTTCGCTAAAAAAGAGAGTGTCGCTTCTCTGTCAGAGCGGCTGGCAGGGAAAAAGAGCCTTATCTTAGTGGCTGAAGAAGCTGGCGTGTTGCTTGGCTTTAAGATCGGCTATGAATTGGATCAAGATACTTTTTACAGCTGGTTTGGTGGCGTGTCACCGCTCGCGAGGAACAAAGGCGTTGCACAGGCGCAATTAGACGTTCAGGAACAGTGGGCGAAAGAGCAGGGCTACAGACAGTTAAAGGTTAAGTCTCGTAACCAGTTCCCTGCAATGTTGCGCCTGTTATTGAGAAACGGTTACCTAATCGAAAGATTTGAAGAAAAAGAAGACATTAATGACCATAGAATCCATTTTTTGAAGCAAATTTAAGCACTGCTGTTAACGATTTATAAATCAAATGAGATTTATTATCATTTAATTGTTGACCATTAAATGAGAATCATTATTATTAACTTCGTCTTAGGGAATGAGGAAATGTTCACAAGGATGTTAAGTACTCAAGTATCTACTTGGTTACCCAACAGAATTCTCGCGAACTTGTACTAAGTTCTTTTTGACACGACATTGCTCACATTGCTTCCAGTGTAATTTATAGCTTTTAGGTAAAGCTGTGGTATTCAATTTGAATGGCTTTACCGGTTTTTGCTAGGCGACATCTTCGGGTGTCGCTTTTTTTTATACCTACCATTTCAACATGATGCATATTTAGTGGCACGTATTTTTATGAATAAAACGCCATCAGCATTCTTTTCCACAACGCAAGATCGAGAAAAGATCGTTGATCATCTGTTCGATCTGTAAAATTATTCTTTATTTTCAGTTGTTTATTGGTGTTTTTTGAGTTGTTCACCTTAGTTCTCAACAGGGTGGATAAATAATATAAACAGAGTTATCCACAGAACGCTTGCGTCTAAGAACAAAAAATAACAACAAATCGATTATAACGAACACAACCGAGTGAACGGATACAGATCGACAACGTGGAATCCAACCAACAGACGTGGCATTCTTAACAGATAATTTCTGTACTTACTGGATACACAAACATTATGGCTCGTATTCCTGATAATCCATTGATTCTGATCGATGGCTCTTCTTACCTATATCGCGCGTTCCATGCTTACCCTGGCACAATGAGCAATGGTGATATCCCAACTAACGCTGTTTACGGTGTAGTTAACATGCTGCGCAGCATGATGCGTCAATTTGCTTCTGATCGTATTGCGGTAATTTTTGATGCGAAAGGAAAGACGTTCCGTGATGACATGTACCCAGAGTACAAGGCAAATCGTCCACCTATGCCTGATGATCTTCGTTGCCAGATTGAGCCTTTGCACAATGTGATTCGTGCAATGGGTTTGCCACTTATCTCTATTCCCGGCGTTGAAGCGGATGATGTGATTGGTACGCTAGCTTCTCAAGCATCTAAAGCGGGCATGCCGGTTTTGATCAGTACTGGCGATAAAGATATGGCGCAGCTGGTTGATGACAACGTTACTTTGATCAACACCATGACCAACGTGGTTATGGATCGCGAAGGCGTGATAGAGAAGTTTGGCATCCCACCAGAGCTTATTATCGACTACCTTGCACTGATGGGCGATAAAGTGGATAACATTCCTGGCGTTCCAGGTGTTGGTGACAAAACAGCAACTGCTCTACTACAAGGCATTGGTAGCATCGAAAAGCTGTATCAAAACCTGGATGATATTGCCGCTCTTGGCTTCCGTGGTTCAAAAACCATGGCTAAGAAGCTGATTGATAATAAAGACAACGCTGAGATGTCTTACCAGCTTGCAACGATCAAACTGGACGTCGAGTTAGAAGAGACACCTGAGTCGCTTGTAAAAGCACAACCAAATACGGATGAGCTGATTAAGCTATACGGTCAACTGGTCTTCAAATCTTGGTTGAACGAGCTACTGGAAGGCGGCAGTGGTGTGGTTGAGGCGGATGAAAAGTCGGGTGCTGTGCGTAGCAGCACGGCATCAACCACTTCTACCGTAGAAATGAACACCTCTGCAGTGACGATTGATCGCAGCAACTACGAAACCATCTTAGATGAAGCCTCTTTTAATGCGTGGCTAGAGAAACTGAAAGCGTCAGAGGTGTTTGCCTTTGATACTGAAACAGACAGCTTGGACTACATGGTGGCTAACCTTGTTGGTCTATCATTCGCAACCGAAGAAGGCGTTGCCGCTTACGTACCGGTTGCTCATGACTACTTAGATGCACCTCAACAACTGGATCGTGATTGGGTACTTGAACAGCTTAAGCCGATTCTTGAAGATGACGCACAGGCTAAAGTCGGTCAAAACCTGAAGTACGATATGAGCGTTTTAGCGCGCTACGGTATCGAGATGAAAGGCATCAAGCACGACACCATGCTAGCGTCTTATGTTTTTAATAGCGTTGGCGGCAAGCATGATATGGATAGCCTAGCGCTGCGTTTCCTTCAGCACAGCTGCATCTCATTTGAGCAAATCGCAGGTAAAGGTAAGAAGCAGCTTACTTTCAACCAGATTGAGCTGGGAGAAGCGTCTCCATACGCAGCAGAAGATGCTGACGTGACACTACGTCTTCATAACCGTTTGATGGAAAACATTGAGCAAGATGAAAAGCTAAAAGCCATCTATGAAGAAATCGAAGTACCACTGATCCCTGTAATGTCTCGCATTGAACGTACCGGCGTATTCATCGATGACATGTTGCTGGGCGCTCAATCGCAAGAGATTGCGGTTCGATTGGATGAGCTAGAACAGAAAGCCTACGAGATTGCAGAGCAAGAGTTCAACATGAACTCGCCAAAACAGCTGCAAGCGATCTTGTTTGAGAAAATGGGTTTGCCAGTTATTAAGAAAACGCCATCAGGTGCACCTTCAACCAACGAAGAAGTGCTGCAAGAACTGGCTCTTGATTACCCGCTACCTAAGCTGATCATTGAGTATCGTGGTCTTGCGAAACTCAAGTCGACCTACACAGATAAACTACCTAAGATGATCAACGCTGAAACGGGTCGTGTTCATACGTCTTATCACCAAGCGGTGACAGCAACGGGTCGTTTGTCTTCAACAGATCCAAACCTACAGAACATCCCAATTCGTAATGAAGAAGGTCGTCGTATCCGCCAAGCATTCGTTGCACAACATGGCTGGAAGATTCTAGCGGTCGATTACTCTCAAATTGAATTGCGTATCATGGCGCACCTGTCGGGTGATAAAGCGCTTCTGGAAGCATTCCAACAAGGCAAAGATATTCACGCGGCAACGGCTGCTGAGATCATTGGTGTTGATATTGAGAGTGTGACCACTGAACAACGTCGTCGTGCTAAAGCCGTTAACTTCGGTCTTATCTACGGTATGAGTGCCTTTGGCTTGGCTAAGCAACTGGGTATTCCTCGTGGCGAAGCACAGCACTACATGGACACTTACTTCGAGCGTTACCCTGGCGTAATGCAGTATATGGAAGACACGCGCAGTGCTGCTTCAGAGCAAGGCTTCGTTGAAACCATTTACGGTCGTCGACTGCACCTTCCTGAGATTCAATCTCGTAATGGCATGCGTCGTAAAGCTGCTGAACGCGCGGCGATCAATGCGCCAATGCAAGGCACAGCAGCGGACATCATTAAGAAAGCGATGTTGTTGGTGGATGAGTGGATTCAAGCGGAAGGCGATGGTCGTGTAAAACTGCTTATGCAGGTACACGATGAATTGGTGTTTGAAGTGGAAGAGTCATCTTTAGCCGAAATTGAAAGTAAAGTACAAGAATTGATGGAATCCGCTGCAGAGCTAGAAGTGCCGCTTGTCGCGGAAGCTGGCCACGGTGACAACTGGGATCAAGCCCACTAATCAGTTTTTGACCTTAATAAGCAAATTAGTATGAGCCAGTGCACAAACACTGGCTTTTTTTTGTCTCAAATAAAGTTAAGTCGTAATAAGAATTTAGGTGTTTTAATAAAACATTCATGAAAAAAAACTACAAAAATTGTTTTCATTTCTGAGCAATTGTTGTACATTAAATCTTGTAGGGTACAGAGGTAAGATGTTCTATCTTTCAGACCTTTTGTTTCACGTTATTGGATTAGGCTGATTCAGCCGCCCCAGTCAGTATTTGACTGGGGCGTTTTTTCTTGTGCGAAAGAAAAATATTTCCAACCTACCATTCCCCCGTAAAACCTCTCATTTTTAGTGCCTTTATTACACTTTCTCAAGCACAGTGATAAGCCCCTGATTTGCCTTAGATCTGGAATTCGATCAGCTTTTGGTAATTTAAATCCGTCTCTAAGTCGATTGTTTTATCACTTGAAATAACTTTTATTTTACAAGTTATCGATAAAGGATTGATGGATCACGCCTTATTTATCAGTGTATTGAGTCGGTGAATGCTCAATGTAATCCATGATTTTCTGTTGTTTCTCGGTGCTGTATTTCAGTGCTTCGGCGGTGATCTGGATGGATTGTGCCATCGAAGAGATATTGTTGGTCGCTTTTACCAAGGTTTGCTGCATGGGTTTCAGGATAAGCAGATAGATAGCGGTCAAAGCGATAATAATGACGGCGATAACGGCCGCCAGCGCAATGATGATCTTGGTCTGAATGTCATCCAACAGCATTTGACTGGTTTGTTTAAAGGCGAGTCGAGATTGGTCTAAGGCTTGTGGCAGTTGATTGAGTGATGTCTTGGTGGAGCTCGCAAGCTTATTGATGCTTTCAACGGTTTGATTGAGGGCTTGTTGCTGGTCGTCGCTTAGGTTGGGGTTGTTGACTATCGCTTGCAAAGATTGCGATATCACCTCAAGAGACTTACTCGCGTCTTGGGCGTACTTTTCCATGCCATCGAGGTCTAAGGTCATATCGACATTGATCAGTGGGGCTTGTTCTTGTTCTTGTTCTGCTTCAGAGGCAAACCCTGTCAGTGAGACCAACATAAGTGCAATGATGGCCAATGGTGTTTTCCACATGAGTATTCCTTTCTCATTGTTCTGATTATTTAGATGTGTCTTTTAGTATGGTTCACTTCTATTGGTTTTAGTGGCTAAATCCGATTTTTAACACTAAAAACTTAGGCTTAACTCACTCATTTTTGGGCAAAAAAATACCCCACCTATATAAGGAGGGGCATTGATAAGGCTAAATCACGTGTTGTAAGTGCTCTAACCTATAGCGATAAGTAGAGGAACTACTCTGAGTCGTTGTGCTCTTCGTCTGCTAACTCATCAATGATTTGATCAGCAAGCGCAGGCGCAAACCACTCATCCATCTTGGCACGCAGTTGGTCAACGCCGATGCCCTTCATTGAAGAGAAGACATCAACCGCAACATCACCACCGAAAGATTTTGCATCGTTACGGATTTTCAGTAGCTGTGCTTTACGCGCACCACTTTTCAGTTTGTCTGCTTTTGTTAACAAAACCTGTACTGGGATGCGGCTATCGATAGCCCAGTAGATCATTTGTTGGTCAAGGTCTTTCATTGGGTGACGGATATCCATCAATACCACTAAACCTTTCAGGCTTTCACGTCGTTGTAGGTATTCACCTAGCGACTTCTGCCATTTTTTCTTCATCTCAAGTGGTACTTGAGCAAAGCCATATCCAGGTAAATCGACGATATGACAACCGTCCGTTACCTTAAATAGGTTGATTAGCTGAGTTCGACCGGGTGTTTTACTGGTTTTCGCCAAGCTTTTTTGGTTTGTAACGCGATTTAGCGCGCTAGATTTACCAGCATTGGAGCGTCCTGCAAACGCAATTTCGATCCCTTCGTCTTCTGGTAAATGACGAATATCAGGTGCACTGGTAATGAAATGCGTGTTTTGATAATGAATTTTTACGCTCACTGTTAACTCCATCTCGACTTTGTGTAGTCGATTGATTACTTTTTTGTGAATTTGTGTAAAATAACCGTGCTCGGCATAAGGTCGCCTATTGTACCATGAGTGGCAACATAGAGTGGTACTGGAAGCTTGATAATTATAATGGAATGTCATGAAGAAATTAGCGCTAATTTTGAGTCTTTTAGCCAGCTGCTCAGTATGGGCTCAAGGTAGTATTGAAGCTGGTAAAGCCAAATCACAAACATGTGTTGCCTGCCACGGTGCTGACGGCAACAGCCTGATCACTCAGTACCCTAAGCTGGCTGGTCAACATGAGAAGTATCTAGAGAAGCAGTTAAAAGAGCTTAAGCTAGGTATGACAAGTGGTGGTAAGCAAGGTCGTTACGAACCTGTAATGGGTGCAATGGCGATGCCTTTATCTGAAGAAGATATGGCTGACCTAGCGGCATACTACGCCTCTCTACCTATCTCTAGTAACTCTACTCCTGAAAATGTAGTAGATGAAGGTAAGGTTCTTTACACAGCGGGTAACGCAGAACGCGGCGTAACGGCGTGTATTGCTTGTCATGGCCCTCGTGGTAATGGTACCGAACTTTCTGGTTTCCCTAAAATTTCTGGCCAGCACGCAGATTACATCAAGGCTCAACTTGAGAAATTCCGCGATGGTGACCGTAATAACGACATGAATGCGATGATGCGTGATGTAGCTAAAAAGTTAACAGACGCAGATATTGATACCTTATCGAAGTACGTTGGTGGTTTACACTAATATGTCGGTTTCTTGCTCTTAGCCAGAGTAAAGAAATGTACGTTCGAGCGAGATTCAAGATACGCCCCGATCAGAAATGGTTGGGGCGTTTTCTTTTGTATTACTATTGTCTATGAGTGCCGTGTTCATATCTTATTTATCAATACGAGCTCAATTTGTGTACAAAAGTGTGAAGTCGCACTCTTGTAGTCTTTTTGTAACAAGGTAAAGTACCCGTCATCAGCTAGGAGCTGACTTAGATACGGATGGTCATCTAGTCTAACGGTATAGACAGAAACGGATCAGGCTAGGACAGCCCAGTAACAAGGTGTTAGAAAAGGATAGCCAAAACTCATCAGGACGATGAACAAAAAACAAATTTGGCATGGAAAGCACCAATAACAAATGGAGATTTGTGTACCAAGTTGAGTATGCAAATTTTGGCCGATATAGGCAGATTTAGAGAGCGATAGGTTTTCCTATCGCTTTTTTTATTGATTTGATGAAAAAACACCCAATACCTCTCCACTATAAACTCAGTTTCTGGTATGTTTCGCATCCCTGTTTAAGGATGTGCTATGTATACTTGTCCCTTATGCCATCACCAAGGCGTGAATCACTATTTTGAAGACAAACGCAGAGCCTATCTGCAGTGTCAGCAATGTGAACTGGTATTTGTTAAACCTGAACAAAGGTTAGAAGCAAAAGAAGAAAAAGCACACTATGATCTCCATGAGAACGATCCTAGTGATGCAGGCTATCGCCGCTTTTTATCTCGCATCGCGGATCCACTAACAGACAAAATTTCATCTAACTCACAAGGGTTGGATTTTGGTTGTGGCCCAGGCCCTACGCTATCTATTATGTTAGAAGAAGCCGGACACACCATGGAGTTGTACGATATCTATTACCACCCAGAACCCTCTGTGTTGGAAAAAACGTATGACTTTATGACTGCCACGGAGGTGATAGAGCATCTTTATCACCCAGACAAAGTGTGGCAGCAATGGTTGAATTTAGTTAAACCCAAGGGCTGGATTGGTCTTATGACTAAACTAGTAATAGACGTAGACGCGTTTGCTGGTTGGCACTACAAGAATGACCCGACACATGTCGTCTTCTTTAGTCGTCAAACATTCCAGTTTTTGGCAGAGCGGGATAAGCTCGAACTAGAATTTTTTGGAAATGATGTAATTTTACTGAGGAAAGTGCAGTAATGGGTCGTAGTAAGAAATCAAGAAAGCCGGGAGCACTTGGCGCTCCGGAGCCTATGGTTACTCGTAACCGTAGTGAATCTGATGTTGAAGGTCGTGAACGTAAGCGTGTTAAAAAGCGTAAAGGCCTGAAGTCTGGCAGCCGTCATTCAGATGGTAGCGAAGCAAAACAGCGTAAAGCTGCACAAGCTCGTGACCCTCGTTTAGGCAGCAAGAAAAAAATTCCGCTGATCGTTGAACCAGCGAAGAAGCCGACTAAACAAGAGCGCAAGCTATCTAACGAACAAGAGTTAGAGATGCTTGAGAATGATGCTCAACTGAACACACTGCTAGATCGTATCGAAAATGGTGAAAACCTAGGTGCTGGTCTACAGAAGTTTGTTGATGAGAAACTTGATCGTATCGAACACCTAATGGGCCGCTTAGGTCTACTAGAGCCAGAAGACGATGAAGAAGAGATCTTCGAAGAAGCACCGGTTGCATCTAAGAAGAAAGCGAGCTCTGACGAAGACTTGCTATCTCAATTCGAAGATTTCGATTTAGACAGCTTTAAAGGTTAATAGCCAATGAACGTAACCTTATTAGCAATTGCTGGTGGAATTATCATTCTCGGCTTGGGCTCTTACGCAGGTTACCTTCTACTTCAAGTGAAGAAGCAGACGGAGTTGCAAAAGCAGCATCAAGCACTAGCCATTGAAAAACGTAACGCGACGATTTACGAAAACGTAAATACTTTGTGCTTAGCGGGTATTCAAGGGCAATGTGACTTACCTGAGATCAGTATCCGAGTGTGTATCATTATGGATAATGTTCAGGGTGATGAGCGTGTCGATTTTGATTCTGAGTATCCTGCTCTTTCTGAGCTGTACCATATCGTAAAAGATATGGCGCGCGGAGAGGCAAGACAGGAACTGACGAAGAAAGAACGCATGCAGCAGAATCTCACGCGCCATAAGGCAGAGACTCGCTTGAATGATGCGGTCATTGAAGATCTGAAAAGGTTGCAAGAGAAGGTTAAACCTCTCAACAACCAAATCAACATTCAGATGATCTAGTCGCTAAGACTTTTAAAATAGAGGCTTGTTTAATACAGGGTGTTCTAGAGACACCTTATCTTTAGAGATAGTGTTAAATGAGCCTTCTTACCTTTTGCGTCTCGTTAATCCCGACGCTTTGTTAGTGATCAAGCTAGCAGTTCTGAGTTTTTGTCTAAAAAATTGATTTTGTCTTGGAACGACCTTACAGGTCGTGTGGCAAAATAACCCGTCTATATTTTAATGTATGTAAAATGATTTGAGAGACCTTAGGTTCTCGCGGATCTAAATTGGAAATACCGCTATGTCGAGCAAGCCAGTAACAACGAATCAGCAAATCGTTTGGGATCAAGAGATCTTAAACAAGTACAACTATTCGGGACCTCGTTACACCTCATACCCAACTGCGTTGGAGTTTCATGAAGCGTTTACCGTCGCTGATTACGACATGGCGTGTACTCAATATCCTGAGCGTCCACTCTCTCTTTACGTGCATATCCCGTTCTGCCACAAGCTTTGTTACTACTGTGGTTGTAATAAAGTCATTACTCGTCACTCGCATAAAGCGGATGAGTATCTTGATGTGATTGAACATGAAATCCGCCAACGCGCCTCTTTATTGAATGGTCGTGAAGTGACGCAATTGCACTTCGGTGGTGGCACGCCAACGTTCTTGACTAAGACACAAATCACTCGCTTGATGATGATTCTGCGTGATGAGTTTAACTTCACCGCTGACGCTGAAATTAGTATCGAAGTTGACCCGCGTGAGATTGAACTAGACGTACTCGACCACCTACGTAACGAAGGCTTTAACCGCCTGAGTATTGGTGTTCAAGACTTCAATAAAGAAGTACAGAAGCTGGTTAACCGTGAGCAAGATGAAGAGTTCATCATTGCAATGGTTCAACGTGCCAAAGAATTAGGCTTCCGCTCAACTAACCTTGATTTGATTTACGGCCTACCAAAGCAGACTCAAGCTTTGTTCGCTGAAACATTGAAACAAGTGCTAGAGATGAAACCAGGTCGTTTATCGGTATTTAACTACGCACACATGCCTCAGCTGTTTGCGGCGCAGCGTAAGATTAAAGACGAAGACCTACCTGAAGCGAAAGAGAAAATGGCGATCTTGCAAGATACCATCGAGACGCTAACGGGGGCGGGTTACCAGTTCATCGGTAT
Source organism: Vibrio sp. 10N.247.311.13 (assembly GCF_041467595.1). Classification (NCBI taxonomy): domain Bacteria; kingdom Pseudomonadati; phylum Pseudomonadota; class Gammaproteobacteria; order Vibrionales; family Vibrionaceae; genus Vibrio; species Vibrio sp. 10N.247.311.13. Next base: position 24,009 of record NZ_JBFSUX010000056.1, read on the forward strand.
GGACCACTTCGCTCAACCTGAAGATGAACTAGCGGTTGCACAGCGTGAAGGTATTCTGCATCGTAACTTCCAAGGCTACACGACCCAAGGTGAAGCTGACCTAATTGGCTTCGGTGTTTCTGCTATCTCTATGGTCGGTGATGCTTACGCTCAAAACCAGAAAGAGCTGAAGAAGTACTACGCTCAGGTGAATGACCTGCGCCATGCACTTTGGAAAGGCGTGGCACTAGACAGTGACGACCTTCTACGTCGTGAAGTGATCAAGCAGCTTATCTGTAACTTTAAGCTTGATAAAACGATGATCGAATCTGAGTTCTCGGTTAACTTTAATCGCTACTTCAAAGAAGATTTAGAGCTTCTACAAACCTTCATCAACGATGATTTGGTTGAAGTCGATGACAAAGAAATCCGTGTTACTCTGCGTGGCCGCTTGCTGATCCGTAACATTTGTATGTGTTTTGATAAATACCTACGTGCAAAGGCTCGCCAGCAGCAGTTCTCTCGCGTTATCTAATCGCTCGACAGAGAATAGAACAATAAAAAATGCCAGCATTATGCTGGCATTTTTGTATCTGACTCATTCGATTTCTGCCTGACTTAGGTGAGACTCTCAGTAGTATTTTGTTTGACCTTGGCACTTTGCTTGGAGTTGATGAGGTCGGTAGGCCATTGGTCAAACGGCACTGGGCGACTGTATAAGAAGCCTTGAGCCAGCGGGCACTGCAGTTGCTTGAGAAGTTCAGCCTGTTGCTGCGTTTCAACGCCTTCTGCCACCAAGCTTACTTTGAAACCTTTAGTGATGTTAACGATAGCCGCGACGATGGAGCTGTCGAGGTTCTCTTTGTTGAGCTTGCTAACGAAGCTACGATCGATCTTCAGGCAATCAAATGGCAGCTTTTGCAGATAGGCTAGGGAAGAGTAGCCAGTACCAAAATCATCAATTGCGATTGAGACCCCTAACGCTTTGAGCGTCAGCATGTTATCGATGATGGTCGGATCATTGTCGACGATGCGTGATTCGGTGATCTCTAGTGTCAGGTTGCTTGCTGGCAGCTTGGTGTCTCGCAGCGTGCCTTTTACTTGTTCCACAAAGCCACTTTCGCTTAGTTGATCGACCGATAGATTAACGTGAATCGAGAAGTCTTTGCTCCACTTTCCTGACTCAATCGCGATGGCAGTATCTCGACAGGACTTATGCAGAATTTGTTTTCCGATATCGTAAATGAGACCACTCTCTTCCGCGAGAGGAATGAATTCGAGTGGCGAGATCACCCCTTCATTGGTCATCCAGCGAGCTAAAGCTTCAGCACCAATGGTCGAGCCGGATTCCAGATCAATAATAGGCTGATAAAACGGTTCGAACTGTTGAAGCTCAATTGCTCGGCTCATTCGCGCTAGCATCTTGGTGCGATGTCTCGATGCTTTGCCCATCTCCGGGCTGTAAATGCTGACACTGGTTTTGTCTTGTTTCGCGTTGCTCAATGCAATGCTGCTATTGCGTAGCAGGAGTGTAATGTCGTAGAGATTCGAGACATTCACTATCCCCATCGATACCTTAATCACCACGCTTTCTGATTCCATTGAAAATGGGGAAGCGAAGGTTTGAAGTAAGCGGTTAGTCAGCAGCTGAACATCATCGCTTTGCGTTACGTTTGGCGCGTAGATGGCAAACTCATCACCACCAGTTCGAGCCAATAGGTATTCGGATGGCAGTGTGCCTCTTAAACGAGCAGCCGCAATGATAAGCAGTTGGTCACCATTGTAATGACCTAGGCTGTCATTGATGTCTCGGAAGCGATCAATACCAATCAAATACAGCGTGCCTTTTTCGTTGTCAGGGTGTTTCTTGGCCGCATCAATAAAGCCTTCACGGCTGTATAGTTTGGTTAATGAGTCATAGGTAAGCTGAGACTGCAATGCGTGAAACGAGGCCTTTAAGTTGTTGGCCATTTCATTGAACGACTCCACCAACATGCTGGTTTCATAGATATGCCCCGTCTTTGGCATGCTCGTGTCCCAATCGCCTTTAGCAAGGCGTTTGGCTGCATCTGCTGTCGAGGTGATGGGTTGGGTTACGCGATTAAAGGCAACTAATCCTGCAATGACCCCAAGGCAACTCAGTGCTAGCCCGAGCAACCAACTGTTTCTTTGATTTTCTGGTAATTCACCGAGCAGGTTGCTTTCAGGAATCGACACTCCAATAAACCACGTGAGGCCGTGTTCATCTTCGTAAGGGGTGATTTGGTTAAAGTAGCGTTCGTTGTCTAGGCTAAAGTTAAAGCGCTGCTCGCCCAAGTTATCGATTAGGTGGAATTGGTCTACGTAACTGGCGCTTTCACGTATTACGGGGTTAGCACTCTCTGTTGCCAGTAAGCGTTGGCCTTTGTTGGTTTTTCCTGTTCCCCATGAAACGACACTGCCTCCACCTGAGTGAGCGACCAAACGTTGCTGTTTATCGATGATGTAAACAGAGGCATCCGTTCTATCTTTGAGCTTTCTGAGAAACGCATTGAAGGTATTGATCTTGATGTCGCTGACGACGACGGCTTTGAATTCGTTATCATCATAGATAGGCGCGAGAGCAGATAAGGTGATTTCTTGGCGTTCGTCAGCATTGGCATAAATTGGTGACCATAACGGTTTTTTCTGTGTCGCAACGGGTGTGTACCAAGGACGGATTCTAGGATCGTAACCTGAAATTACCGATCGAATGTCTTCACTAATCTTGCTGCCACGGTAAATGACCAACTGATCATTGGTGCGTTCGTCTTGCACCATCAAGGTGTAGCCTTTGTTGGCTTCTTTGCGAAAACCGACGTAGTTACCATCTTCAGAACCAAAGCCGATCACATCGAGTTGAGGTACAGCAGTGTAATGGTCTGAAAACGTATAAAAAATATAGTCTTGGACCTTGCTGAGATTACCCGCTTGATAAAGGTGGTGGTAGCCGATGTTATGGCTGAGCGAGAGGTTGGCGTGAAATGGCTTCTCTAAAAAATTAGACAGGCTTTGATGAACATTGTCAGTAAGTGATGTTAGTTGGCGTGCACTAACATCACTCACCATCTCTTTGTAGCTTAGCTTTTGAGTGAAAACCATTACGCCCATAGTGAACAGAAAAATCATCACGAATGGCAGAACCACTGCGGTTCTCAAAGTAATTTGTGTTTTCAAAGACATCTTTAGCTACAACTTTGGTGAATAGTGTACTGTAATTGTACCGACACTATTCAAACCAAGCGACACTTTTTTGGTTAAAAAGTAGCTGCATCGAGAGTCATATAAGGTCTAGTACAGTTCTTTGAGTTTACGAGTTAGGGTGTTTCTTCCCCATCCCAAAACCTTAGCTGCATCCTGTTTATGACCATTAGTATGGTGGAGTGCAGCCTCTAGCAGTATACGTTCAAACTCTGGCAGAGCATAAGTCAGCAGCTCTTTTTCTCCTGAATCAAGCGCACACTTTGCCCAATTAGCGAGCAGCTGTTGCCAGTTATCTCCAGTTCCTGAGGTTGTCACCACCTTTTCTTCCAACAGCTCTGGTGGCAGGTCCGAAGGAAGAATTTCGCTGCCGCTCGCCATCACGGTAAGCCAGCGACAAATGTTCTCAAGCTGACGCACGTTACCCGGCCAATTGAGCTGGTTGAGCTTCAAAATGGTCTCAGGATGTAGCGTCTTCACTTCAACACCGAGCTCTTCGGCGGCGGATGCTAGGAAGTGATGAGTCAGCTTTTCAATGTCTTGTTTACGTTCACGAAGTGCCGGTATATGGATTCGGATAACGTTGAGTCGATGGAAAAGGTCCTCACGAAAGTCGCCTTCATGTACCAATCGTTCAAGATCTTGGTGGGTTGCGGCAACGATACGAACGTCAACCTTAACCGCAGAGTGTCCACCCACGCGATAAAATTGGCCATCAGAAAGTACACGTAGCAAGCGAGTCTGAATATCGAGTGGCATGTCGCCGATTTCATCAAGAAACAGGGTGCCGCCGTTGGCTTGTTCGAAGCGTCCTTGGCGAACACTGTTAGCACCGGTAAAAGCACCTTTTTCGTGTCCAAACAGTTCAGACTCGATCAGATCTTTAGGGATTGCTGCCATGTTTAAGGCAATGAAGGGCTTTTTGGCTCTTGGGCTGTGACGGTGCAGCGCGTGCGCGACCAATTCTTTACCGGTACCCGATTCACCATTGATCAGCACGGATATGGATGAGCGAGACAAACGGCCAATCGCTCTGAAAACCTCCTGCATTGCCGGTGCTTCACCGATGATTTCTGGCGCGTTGGTGTCTTCAGCGACTTCGCTGGCTTGTTCGCGTTTCTGTTCTTGGCTGTGCGCGATTGCTCGTTCGACTAGAGTCAGTGTTTCATCAATATCGAACGGCTTTGGTAAATATTCAAAGGCGCCTTTTTGATAAGCATTCACCGCCGCATCAAGGTCTGAGTGCGCGGTCATAATGATCACGGGCAGGTCGGGAGAGCGCTGGTGAACCTGGTGTAACAACTCAATCCCGTCAATGCCAGGCATGCGAATATCAGACACCAATACATCAGGTGTCTCGCGCTCAAGCGCAAGTAGTACGCTCTCAGCATCAGCAAATGTTTCACACTTAATATCCGCAGATGAAAGTGTTTTCTCTACTACCCAGCGGATAGAGCTGTCGTCATCGACGACCCAAACGTATCCCTTACTCATAATTCAATTCCTTTGCAGCCAAATCTATTGTGATAATCATTGTTGTTTTTATGATGTCTTAATCTTTGTGTTACCGAGTTAAGCCTTTCATCTCGCTGTTCAATAGCGAGGCTCTTGTGACCTAAATCGGTAGGTAAATCGTGAATGTGGTGTTGCCCGGCCAGCTTTCAACATCAATTTTCCCATTGTGTTGATCGATCAGGTTTTGAGAAATCGATAGCCCCAGCCCTGTTCCACCTTCTCGTCCGCTGACCATGGGGTAAAACAAGGTGTCTTTTAAATCATCGGGGATGCCCGGACCGTTATCGCTGATCTCAATACGAGCCGCGAGTTTGTGTCGCTGCCCGTGAATATTTGCTTGATGCACCGTTCTGGTGCGAATGGTGATTTTGCCAGAATCTTGAGTCTTTAGAATCTGCGCTGCATTGCTCACGATATTGAGCATCGCTTGCTCAACCTGTGCCGAATCCATCAAGATGTCCGGTAGGCTAGGGTCGTAATCCCTTTCGATGGCGAGCGTTGAACCCGATTCGAGCTCTACGAGCTGTCTGACTTTCTCAAGTATCTGGTGAAGGTTCTCTTCTGATTTAGTCCCCGGCTTCTGTGGGCCAAGCAGACGGTCGACTAATGCTCTTAAGCGGTCGGCTTGCTCAATAATGATCTGTGTATATTCATTAAGAGACTGATCAGGAAGCATTTTCCCAAGTAACTGCGCCGCACCTCTTAAGCCACCGAGTGGATTTTTGATCTCATGAGCTAACCCGCGTACCAACAGCTTAGCCGCTTGTTGTTGTGCATGTTGGTTGAGCTCTTGGCTAAGGCGTCTTTGTTGGTCTATCTTGCGCATCTCAACCAATAACAGCGTCTCTCGCTGCCAAGATATTGGGCTAACCGTGACTTCAAGCATCAGTGGGCGGTTATCAACAACGAAGGTAACGTCACTGTCGGTAATGCTCTGGCCACTTTGTAGCGGTTGCGTCAGAAGCGCCAAATCAAGTGAAGCGTGTTGGATAAGTTGGCTCAGTGGATGATCAACGATGCGTCGTGCGCTCTGTGAAAAGAGCTGCTCAGCCGCCGGATTGGCGTATCGGACATACAGTTGCTCATCGAGCATCAATGTCGAAGTCACCATATTGTCGAGAATGGCGCTGGAAAGATGATGTGTATCTATGCTGTCGCTTTTGGCTGATCGATTCACTATTTCGTCCTTGAACTGGTGTTTTTCTCACTGCACCAAATTGGTGCGTAGCTAAGTTCAAGTATGGCGCATATCAACCAGAAGCTAAAGATAATTCATTAGAGTCGCTGAAAGCTGCTTCGATTAGGTGAAAAGTAGAGGTTATTTGGACTCTTTTAACACATTGGCCTACTTGAGCGTCGCTCGATGTAAATACACGGTGACTGGACTAGTAGATGCAATAAGCTTGCCGCTTCTATGTGCTTGAATTGCAATGGTGTGAGTACCTCGATCGATACCTTTTAATTCCCAAACAGGTTGGGTCTGTGGGGCGCCATAACGACGGCCATCAAGTATCAATTGTAATTGCTCCCCGATACCAAGCTTTCGGTTGAGCTCTATCTGAATCGGGATTAAGCCGCGATTACTACGAATGGTTTGATCATGAACTGGAGTCAACATGGTGAGGGCCAATTGAGTGGGAACCTCGCGCTCTGTGGTTTCGGTTTCTGCCTGGGTTTTAGCTGGTGTTTTAGTTGTAGAGGAAGCAGCGGTGTCAACCGGAGTCGAGGCCTCAAATTTAGGGGCGGGTGCTAAAGCTTGCACATCTGGCAGGCGAAGAGCCTCGGCATCTTGAGCGCTAGGGTTATCACTAAAGTGGAGCACGCCATCTTCATCTACCCAGGTATATACCGTTTGAGCAGAGCACGAGAGCGCGACTGTTAACCCGATCAGGAACAGTATGTTTTTCATATTTTTAGCCTCTTTTCACCGCTAGGTGGTTTCACGTTTTGGCGTTGGTTTTGTTATTGGTTTTTTTGAATTTAGCACGACAGCCTCTGAGGGCTTTTGTCTAAGGTATGGTACGAGGAGGGGAGCGTCGAGAGAATATAAAAAAGGCCCGCCTGCGAGGCGAGCCTAATATTTAGTCAGCGATTCTTACAAGGTTGCAGTAAGAAATGGCTTATCTCTACAGGAGATTAAACTGAGTAGTACAGTTCAAACTCAAGTGGGTGTGTAGCCATGTTCACGCGTTGTACGTCGTCAGATTTCAGAGTGATGTAAGAATCGATGAAATCGTCAGAGAATACGCCGCCAGCTGTTAGGAACTCACGGTCTTCGCTAAGCGCTGCTAGAGCTTCTTGTAGAGATTCTGCAACTGTTGGGATTTCAGCTGCTTCTTCTGCAGGAAGGTCGTATAGATCTTTATCCATAGCTTCGCCTGGGTGAATCTTGTTCTTGATGCCGTCAAGGCCAGCCATAAGCATTGCTGAGTAGCATAGGTATGGGTTAGCTGCTGGGTCACCAAAACGTAGCTCGATACGACGTGCTTTAGGGCTTGGTACTACTGGGATACGGATAGAAGCAGAACGGTTACGTGCTGAGTAAGCAAGCATTACAGGTGCTTCGAAACCAGGTACAAGACGCTTGTACGAGTTAGTTGATGGGTTAGCAAACGCGTTGATTGCACGAGCGTGCTTGATTACACCACCGATGTAGTAAAGAGCCATTTCAGATAGGCCGCCGTACTTATCACCAGCAAACAGGTTAACGCCGTCTTTTGCTAGAGATTGGTGAACGTGCATACCAGAACCGTTGTCACCAACTAGTGGCTTAGGCATGAATGTCGCTGTTTTACCAAATGCGTGAGCAACGTTGTGTACAACGTACTTGTAGATTTGAGTTTCATCAGCTTTCGCTGTTAGCGTGTTGAAGCGAGTAGCGATTTCGTTTTGACCCGCAGTTGCTACTTCATGGTGGTGAGCTTCAACAACTAGGCCCATCTCTTCCATTACTAGACACATTGCTGAACGGATGTCTTGAGATGAATCTACTGGAGCTACTGGGAAGTAACCGCCTTTAACGCCAGGACGGTGACCTTTGTTACCGCCTTCGAAGTCAGAACCTGTGTTCCAAGCTGCTTCTACGTCATCGATCTTGAAGAAAGAACCAGACATGTCGTTTGAGAACTTAACGTCGTCAAATAGGAAGAATTCTGGCTCTGGACCAACTAGAACTGTGTCTGCGATACCTGTAGAACGTAGGTACTCTTCAGAACGTTTAGCGATAGAGCGTGGGTCACGGTCGTAGCCTTGCATTGTTGCAGGCTCTAGGATGTCACAACGGATGTTTAGCGTTGCGTCTTCTGTGAATGGGTCCAGTACAGCAGATGCTGCGTCTGGCATCATTACCATGTCAGATTCGTTAATGCCTTTCCAACCAGCTACTGAAGAGCCGTCAAACATTTTGCCTTCTTCGAAGAAGTCTGCATCAACTTGGTGAGAAGGAATAGAGATATGCTGCTCTTTACCTTTTGTATCAGTAAAACGTAAGTCGATAAATTTAACTTCGTTCTCTTGGATCAGGGATAGTACATTTTCTACTGACATCTTGGATAACCTCCAGTGTTATTAATTCGGTATTAGCTCGATTCGGTTGAAACTAGCATTGATTAATGTCTATAAGTGCATTAATCGATGCTGATTTATCTACTGCCAAAAACGTGCCAAAAAAATTATTCCATTAATTTCAATGATTTACTTGTTTTGCGATTTTTCTTAATCTGGTTTTTGCACCAAAATGATCTCTAGTTGCACTTTATTGGTGCAACTGTTTGTCTGTGCACCAATATGAGACATAAGCGAGCACCATTCAGCAATGAATTGCCTAAGTTGTCAATCCACTTTTGTTATTTTGCGGGAGATTTGGCTCGCCACTCGTAGGTGATACTTTTTTAGAGTCCTACGAATTTGGCTGCTCAACACTGTACTGAATCAAAGTTAAGCGGATATGAATCGCTAATAAAGAAAAAAGCCTTGGTTCAGATCACATATTTCTGGGTTTTTGTCTAGAATCTGGTATATTATTGACCGTTTTTTAAATCAAGCTAGCGGTTATTATCCAAACTTTTGAGATAAGTGACGGCTACTTTTATGAGTGAATCGAGAATCCATGTCTACTCCACAGATTGATAAGTTAAGAAATATCGCGATCATCGCGCACGTTGACCACGGTAAAACGACTTTGGTTGATAAACTGCTACAACAGTCAGGCACTCTTGAGTCTCGTGGTGAAGCTGAAGAGCGTGTCATGGATTCGAATGACATCGAAAAAGAGCGTGGCATTACCATTCTTGCTAAGAACACAGCAATCAACTGGAATGATTACCGCATCAACATCGTAGATACTCCGGGACACGCGGACTTCGGTGGTGAAGTTGAGCGTATCATGTCTATGGTTGACTCTGTTCTGCTTATCGTTGACGCAGTTGATGGCCCAATGCCTCAAACTCGTTTCGTAACGCAAAAAGCATTCGCACACGGTCTTAAGCCAATCGTTGTAATCAACAAGATTGACCGCCCAGGCGCTCGTCCTGATTGGGTTATGGATCAAGTATTCGACCTTTTCGACAACCTAGGTGCTACTGATGAGCAACTAGACTTCACAGTTGTTTACGCTTCAGCTCTAAACGGCTGGGCAACAATGACTGAAGGCGAAACTGGCGAGAACATGGAGCCATTGTTCCAAGCTGTTGTTGATACAGTAGACGCGCCTGCAGTTGACCTTGACGGTCCACTACAAATGCAAATTTCGCAACTTGATTACAGCTCTTACGTAGGTGTTATCGGTGTTGCTCGTGTTACTCGTGGTTCTGTTAAACCAAACCAACAAGTAACTATCGTCAATGCAGAAGGCAAAAAACGTAACGGTAAAGTAGGTACAGTTCTTGGTTACCTAGGTCTTGACCGTCACGAAGTTGAGCAAGCTAACGCTGGCGACATCATTGCAATCACTGGTCTTGGTGAGCTGAAAATTTCAGACACTATCTGTGACGTAAACAATGTTGAAGCAATGACTCCGCTTTCTGTTGATGAACCAACAGTAACAATGACGTTCCAAGTAAACACTTCTCCGTTCGCGGGTAAAGAAGGTAAGTTCGTTACTTCACGTAACATCCTTGAGCGTCTAGAGAAAGAACTAGTACACAACGTTGCACTACGTGTTGAAGAAACTGATAACCCAGATCGTTTCCGTGTTTCAGGTCGTGGTGAACTTCACCTATCTATCCTGATCGAAAACATGCGTCGTGAAGGTTTCGAGCTAGCTGTATCTCGTCCAGAAGTTATCATCAAGAAAGACGAAGATGGCAACCTAACTGAACCGTTTGAAACTGTGACTATCGACGTGCTTGAAGAGCACCAAGGTGGCATCATGGAAAACATCGGTCTACGTAAAGGTGAGCTAACTGATATGTCTCCAGATGGCAAAGGCCGTGTTCGCATGGACTTCATGATGCCTTCTCGTGGTCTTATCGGTTTCCAAACTGAGTTCCTAACTCTAACGTCTGGTTCTGGTCTTCTTTACCACTCATTTGATCACTACGGTCCTCACAAAGGCGGCGTAATCGGTCAACGTAACAACGGTGTTCTAATCTCGAACGCAACTGGTAAAGCTCTGACTTACGCACTATTTAACCTACAAGAACGTGGTCGTCTATTTGCTGAGCACGCGGATGAAGTATACGAAGGTCAAATCATCGGTATTCACAACCGTTCAAACGACCTAACAGTAAACTGTCTGAAAGGTAAGCAGCTAACGAACGTTCGTGCATCTGGTACTGATGAAGCACAGGTTCTTTCGCCACCTATCCGTCACACTCTAGAGCAAGCTCTTGAGTTCATCGACGAAGACGAACTAGTAGAAGTAACGCCAGTAAGCATTCGTATCCGTAAGAAGCTTCTTACTGAAAACGAACGTAAGCGTGCAGCACGTCCAGCTAAGGCTTAATTGCCAGCTGACTAGCTTCTAGCTAAGTAGATAAGAAAGCCCCGAGTAGCCTAGCTGCTCGGGGCTTTTGTTGTGCGCCGAGCATGGCGTTGATCTAGGAGGTGAAAGTCCTCTACGGGC
>NZ_JBFSUX010000057.1:0-33453 GCF_041467595.1 Vibrio sp. 10N.247.311.13
CGTAGAGGACTTTCACCTCCTAGATCAACGCCATGCTCGGCGCACAACAAAAAAGCCATCGACTCTAGAATCGATGGCTTTTGCGTTTTGGCTGTTTGTTTATTTGTTTAGCTATCTATTTAGCAAATAGTTTGTATCTAGATATTCAAACTATTTGCGCAGTGCGTTCAGTTTAGCTTGGGCGATACCAAATATAGTATCAATTGGATAACTACCCTCATCACTCGCCTCACCTGCGGCTTTGCCTGTGAACAGTTCAATCGCTTCTGTTACATGGTCAATCGCCCAGATATTAAACTCGCCCTTTTCAACCGCTTTCACAATATCGCTACGCAGCATCAGGTTGTGAACATTTGAACGCGGGATGATCACCCCTTGTTCGTTTGAACGCCCTTTGATTTCACACACATCAAAGAAACCTTCAATTTTCTCGTTCACACCACCAATAGGCTGAGACTCACCAAACTGGTTCATCGAGCCTGTAATCGCGATGTCTTGACGGTTTGGCTGCTTAGAAAACGCTGACACCACCGCACAGAACTCGGCCATACTCGCACTATCACCATCGACGCCACCATACGATTGCTCGAAGGTGATGTTAGTGGTGAGCGGGACTTTGGCTGTCTTACCAAATACGGAAGAAAGGTAAGCTGACAAGATCATCACACCTTTCGAGTGAATGCTGCCACCTAGGTCTACGTTTCTTTCAATATCAATCACTTCACCATCACCGTAAGCGGTGGTTGCCGTGATTCGGTTCGGCGCACCAAACATATGATCCGTCGTGCTGAGTACAGACAGCGCATTCACTTGCCCAACCGCTTGACCATCAACATGGATTAGCGTGGTGCCGTTAGTGAAGGTTTCCATCACACTGTCTTGCAGTCGTCCGACACGCATCTGTTGGTTAGATAACGCTTGGTCGACGTGTGTTGCTCGAATCAGGTTCGATTTCGCCCCTCTAGCGACGTAGTTAGACTCACGAAGCAGGTTCGCAATATGTGCCGAATGCAGCGATAGCTTGCCTTGGTCACCGGCCTGACGTGAGCTGTGCTCAATGATGCGAGCAATCGCTTTGCGATCACAATGCAGCATATTGTTGTCGTGCACGATACTCGAAATAAAGCGCGCGTAGTGCATTTCAGAATCGGGAGTACGCTTCATCTCATCTTCAAAATCGGCCGTCACACGGAACAATTCACCAAACTCTGCATCGTAGTGTTGCAGCAGTTGGTAAGTTCGGTAGTCGCCAAACAGGATGATCTTGACGTCCAATGGAATCGGCTCTGGATCAAGCGATACCGCGCCCGTTAAGGTCACCTCTTTCTCTAATGAAGTGAAGCTCAATTGACGTGAACGCAGTGCTCGTTTCAAGCCTTCCCAAACGTACGGCTGCTCAAGTACCTTCACCGCATCCATCAGTAATACGCCACCGTTGGCTCTGTGTAAGCTACCTGCGCGAATCAATGAGAAGTCAGTAAAGACAGTACCCTTGAACGTCGCCGTTTCTACATAGCCAAACAGAGAGTGATAATTTGGATTCTCTTCCACCACGATCGGCAGAGTCTCCTCCTTTTGGCTCACAATCACATTAACCTTGTAGCGACGCGGCATTTTCTTATCCAAAGAGGCCGTTGCAACTTCTGCTTGCTCCGTGCTCTCTTCTAAGAAGATGTCAGCGTTGTCGACAATGTCTTTACGCAGTGCCGTTAGGTACTTTTTGATGTCTGGATATTGGCTGTAATCCTTCTTCAATTGCTTGATGAAGTGCGTGATCACATCTCGCGCCGTATCATCATTCAGCTTTTGAATTTTCTCAGTGTACGTCTCTTCAAGTTCCGTCAGTTCACGAGAGATGGTTCGTAGGCCGACTTCCAATCCATCAATGGTTTTATCGAATTGATCTTGCTCTTCCGGCGAAAGCAGATCAAAGCTCTCTTCGGTATGAAGATCATCGCCATTCATTGCCACAAACTGGTAATCACCCTGAGTGGTGATCGTCAGGTTAATGCCCTTGTCTTTCGCTTCTTGGCTAATGCTTTCTAACGCGGCTTGTTGCTTAGCTGCTAATTGGTTTTTAAGCCTGTCAGCACGGCTAAAGTACATCTCGTTATCAAACGCTAGAGGCATACCTTTCAGCAGTTTACGCATCAATTTTTCAATATCTTGCTTTAAGCTGCTGCCAACGCCACGCGGCAATTTCAGTACCTTAGGTGTACGAATATCTTCAAAGTTCGCGATATAACACCAATCAAAAAGCTCCTGCACTTCTTGAGGGTGACGGTTCAGATAGCGCAAGATCATGGTGCGTTTACCCAGACCATTTCGCCCTATCGCATAAATGTTGTAACCCTTTTCCTTGATTGACATCGCGAACTCAACGGCTTTTTGTGCCCGTTCCTGCCCGACGATTTCGTCAATTGGAGCCAGTTCTTTGGTCGACTTACATGGTAGCTTGTCTAAATCCGCTACCTGATACAGCTGTTCTGTATTGAGTCTTTGCATCGCCATCGCCGCCTCCTTAGTCCTTCATTACTTGGGTGTAGATAAAATCAGTGTAGATGTAATTTCCTACAAATTTAGTGACTTACGCTACACAGCTGTTCAACTGAACAAATAACACACAATTTAAGCCATTTTTAGGAATAGCTCGTCATTTAATTCACCAACTTAACATACGAATGATTTTAATTTGCAATTGATAACAAATATCATTAACATTTACGGATATTATAAATTGAGGATGTGGATATGGAAATTGAACGATGCTGGATGCACTACCTAAAAGCTGAACAGTTAATGGAACAAGGTCACTGGCCTGAAGCACAACGCCTTTATGGTGATGTTCTAACCTCACTTCCTCATCACATCCAAGATGCAGCATACCAAAGCGATATCAAGCCTTGCCAATTTGCCTGCTTGCTTGCCGGGTTAAGAGACGCGAGCGTCGCTCAATCAGAGATACTCAACCGATTAGGTCAGCACCAACAAGCCTTCGATACCTTGAATCAATCTTACGCTCTGATGCAATTTATCTCTCTGGAGAACACTGAGCTGATTCAACGTACCTTTGGGTTATTGGAAAAGCAGAGCGAAGGTTTGCTCAATCACCTGATCGCTTTTTGCAGCGCTCAGCGCAGTTCGTATTGGATGCTCGAACTAGAACAAATTCAACGTGCTCATCACCATTTTGGGCAACTTAAAACCACGTCAGAAGTGAAATCTTCACCTAATGTCTTAAATTGATAAGGATATATCATGTCGGACCGGGCCATTCTTAAAGTCAATAACCTCTCCGTTAGCTTCACAACCAATGATGGAATCATTGATGCGGTAAAAAAGGTTAACTTTACCCTTAATTCTAGCGAAACCTTGGCCATTGTTGGTGAATCAGGTTCAGGTAAATCAGTCTCTTCTAACGCACTCATGCGTTTGCTCCCTGATAACGCCATCATTGATGCTCAATCTGAAATAGAATTTGAGGGGCAATCAATACTTGGCAAGACTGAACGAGAAATGCAGTCGATTCGTGGCGACAGAATCGGCATGATCTTTCAGGAACCGATGACCTCTCTCAACCCATACCTGCGCGTGGGCACACAAGTGGCTGAAGCCATTATGTGTCACCGCAATGTATCGAAATCAAAAGCAAAACAGCGTGTGCTAGAGCTCTTCAATCTTGTGCATTTACCAATGCCTGATCAGGCTTACACCAAGTATCCGCATGAATTTTCGGGTGGTCAGTTACAGCGCATCATGATCGCAATGGCGCTGATCAATGAACCAGACATTCTGATTGCCGACGAACCCACCACAGCATTGGATGTGACTGTTCAGGCGGAAGTGCTTTCTCTTATCAAAGAGATTCAAGGCAAAATGGGCATGGCGATTTTGTTCATCACCCATGACCTAGGCGTCGTGAAACACTTTGCCGACCGTGTACTCGTCATGTGTAAAGGGGAGTTGGTTGAAGAAGGGCAAACACAAGAGCTGTTCGATAACCCTAAGCACGATTACACACGCATGCTAATTAACTCGATTCCTAAAGGCGCTAAGGTTCCTGTTGAGGCGTCAGCCCCAGAGCTATTGTCTGCTGACGACATCCGAGTTCAGTTCTTGGTTAAATCACATTTCATCAAGAGTAAAAGTCAGTACTTCGAAGCCGTAAAAGGCATTTCGTTGAATCTTAAACAAGGCGAAACGCTAGGCATTGTGGGTGAATCAGGGTCAGGTAAATCGACCCTTGGACGTGCATTAATCGGCTTGCTGCCAAGTACCGGACGTATTGTTTACAAAGGCCAAGACGTTAGCTTATTAAATGATAAAGAGCGTCACAAGCTCAAGAAAGATGTCCAAATGGTGTTCCAAGACCCTTATGGTTCTTTATCACCACGTATGACGGTTGGGGAAATCATCACCGAAGGCTTAACGGTACATCAACCTCATTTGTCAAAACAAGAACGTTTAGAAAGAGCGCGCAAAGCACTGATTGAGGTTCGCTTGGAGCCAAACTCAATTAACCGCTACCCGCACGAATTCTCAGGTGGACAAAGACAACGTATCGCGATTGCTCGCGCGTTGATTCTTGAACCTTCTTTCATTTTGCTGGATGAACCAACTTCGGCACTCGATCGCTCAGTACAACTGACCGTGATCGACCTACTGAAAGACATTCAAGCTAAGCACAATATCGGCTTCCTATTCATCAGCCACGATCTCTCGGTAGTGAAAGCTCTGTCGGATCGAGTGCTGGTGATGCAGAAGGGCGAAGTGATGGAAGAAGGGGCTGCAGAAGAGATTTTCAATGCGCCGAAAAACGACTACACCAAGAAACTGATCGCAGCGTCATTCGACTTAGAAAATAAATCGAAAAAAAATGCCGCATAGAGGGAACTAATCAACATTAACAGCGTCTTATAGGTACATTCTGAATAATATCGCTACTCAAAATAATTGGAATTGCAGCTAGGCAACAAATAAGTTCAGCCCTATGAGCATAGGGGCTCTATGTGATTTGGGTGAACTTAGGCAGTTAACAACGCTGCGGCTTCAAGTATGAAGAGTAGAATGGGTTTCACTCTAGAATGGATATAGCAAAACTGGTTTGGCCGCCAAAAGAAAAATGTCGCATGGATGCGGCATTTTTCGTTTCTGAAAGGAAATAATTTATCTTTAAATCTCACTCCCTACGATTCAATCACTTCACAATTAACGATACAAAGACTTGGTTGACTCTCTGACGATTAAGTCAATCGGTGGCAGTCGAGCTTCATGTCGCTCGCCAGATAACAAGTTCAAAATCGACTGAGCACACACCTCTCCAATCTCTTCAATCGGCTGTCTCAGCGTCGTCAGGGCTGGCGTGAAATACTTAGACGTTGGCAAGTCATCAAAGCCAATCACAGACACATCTTCTGGAACTTTATAACCGTGATCGTGTAGCGCCTTAATCGCCCCGTAAGCGGTTTGATCATTGGCTGCAAACAGAGCAGAAAAGTGAATCTTCGACTCGATTAATTCCAGGGTTTTCTCGTAGCCAGACTCACTACTGAAATCCCCTTGCTTGACGAGTTTTGGCATCACCTTGATGCCCGCCTCTTGCAGCGCTTTTTTATAGCCTTCAAAGCGGTTCCCCGCATCAGGTTGACTTGAAAGCCCTTTAATATGAGCGATATTCACATGCCCTTGTTGCAGTAAGTGCAGGGTCGCCATGTAGCCGCCCAGCACATTATCAATGTTGAGCGTGCGGATATTGTCATCAATAATGTCGTACCCTACCGCCACGACCGGGATGTCTTGTGCATATTTGGCGATATCTTCTTTACTCACGCTTCCGGTCACAATGATCATGCCATCAACATTACTTTTCGCCAGATACTCCAGTGCATGTAATTCCAGTTTTTTCTGCCAATGTCCTGTCGCAATCACCAAAGAGTAACCTTGAGCAATCAAAGTTTTCTCCATGTCGTTGAGGATTCGACTGGTATAAGGGCTGTCAGGGTGTTGCACCAATACGCCTATCGTGAGTGAACGGCGATTGATATTCTCCTGCATCTGAAAATTGGGCTTGTAGCCAGTGTCTTTGATGGCCTGCTCGATGTTCTGGCTTTTATCATCCGACACATAAGTGGTTCGATTAAGAAAACGAGAAACCGTGCTTGGGGAAACACCAGCGAGTCTCGCTACATCGTATACGGTTGTTTTTTTAGTTTTAGTGCGCATCTCGATACCCTAATCCAGTGACATTTGGGGAGCCCGAAAGCTCCCCACCTATTTCAACCTGCATACCACAGCTTTCGTTGAAACTCGTATCATTAAGTTAATACATGTAGGCGAAGATCATCCCCGGTCTGAAATAACGACCTGCGGTGTATTTCAACCCGGTGCTCAGTAGCCATTTGTGAAGAATCATGGCTTGTTCCGCTGAAATTTCGCCTTGCAACATACTAACAAATTTATCACTGTCTTTAGTCAGGTCAGGACTAACTCGACCGTCAGACAGCACACACTTTTGCAATTTAAGTGCAGTAAGCCACTTTTTCGCATCATTTTGTGACAATTTAAAAGACTCTGAAAGATCTTTCTCATCAAATGAGACTGAGCAATTGAACCCTTCTGGCGCGGCAAATGGAATTTTTGAATAGTCATAGAGTGCGGTATACACGGTGTCCATCAATGTTTCTGCTTGCTGCGATTTGCCCGCTAAACTCAACGCTGTTGCGACACTAAATTGCACACCAATCCACACATCTTGTGCCTGAAAAGCCTCATGTGGTGAACCATCTGCCAATGTCATATTCGCCACACCCAGCTTAGGGCTGTTGATCTCAAAGTTATGTTTATAAACATAGTCCAATGCGCGTTGAATACGCTCTTGCGGGAAAATGCCCTCCAAACCAATCAGCTTGAGATAGCTGTCTGCAAGCAGTGCATCACCAAAGCTGTTGTCTGAATCTGGTACTAGTTCTAGATATTCTTGAGTAAAGGCTTGAGGCGCGGTCTCACTCAGTAAGCGTTTCTTAGAGACTCTTTGAGATACCTTGCTGATGTTGATGGAGGTATCGGTCTCATTGAGATAGGCATTGAGCGTATTCTTGTCAGCAATCGTATCACCCGTCAAAGTCAGGCCTAAGGTTTCCAGGTTTTGGTAGCCTTCGCCCGTTAGATGCTTGGCTTGAACTGGCGTCACGAAGAAATAGTAGTAGCCTTCTTTCTCATCCCACAAGCTTTGCTCAACTGTTGCTAATGCCTTTTTCGAACGTGTTAGGTAATCCGAACCCAGATCGTTTTCGCCCATCAATTGTGCAAGTTCACTCGCGGCTTGCAGGCCTGCAACCCAAAGGCTCGCGCAGTAAATAGAGATACCGTGAGACGCAAGGTTATCGAAGGTGTCGTCTGTACCTCGGGTTAGCGGTAAATCATCGCCCTCAGCGACCAAGTTCGATAAGAAATCGATGCTCTCAGTCACAGCCTGCCAGCACTCTTTAACTACAGAAATATCTTGCGTGTTTTGATAGTGACGGTACACCATCAGAATGTATTTCGGTGCTAAGTCCTTCCACTCTTTCACGTTGTGCCAGCTGTACGCGTCAGGCTGGATGTCGAACGGGCTACCCAAGTCATGAATAACCGCACCTCGAATAGCACGCACGCCTTGGTACTTCTCATCGATCAATTCAGCATTCGGTGTTGCTTCATATTCCCAGTAGCGGCGCTGAGTAAAGTCTTCAGCCAAAATCGCTTTTGAGAACTCTTTCATTACGCAGCCATCAAGCTCCGGCAGCAAGTAAAGCAGTGAAAATGAGCCGTAAAAATACACATCCAGAGAGTTAAAGAACGGGTAATCAACACACTCCTTCACCAGGAACTTGTCTTCTTTATCCCATACCGTTGATTCGGCTAGGAATGATAGTGAATTCATCGCCATCGTCGCATATCGAAGTGCCGATTCAGGCTGTGAAATTTTGCGTTGAGCTTGCTGTAGGAAGGCCGTTTGTTGTTCGACAATTCGTTGCTCAATCGCTTCTAGCTCAGGCAATACCTCTTCTAACATCGGCAGAGCAGGTTTCGCTTGCGGATAGAATTGCGTGTAGGCCTTCTCTGAACGCCAACCATTAAGCATGACTTTGCTGTGTGCCATCACCTGTGTAAAACGCAGATCAACAGACTCCCCCGGCTCCAACTCAACCTGAACCACAATCAATGCACTCAGAGCTTCACGCCCAGTGTAGATACCTGTTTGGAATTCAGCGTTTGTGCGGCCTGTTCTCAGTGCGAACTCTGTTTGCTCCGCTGCCTTAGAGGTATAAAGTGTTGGCTTCACAGACACCGATATCTTGCCAGATTCGGTCAGGTGGTTATTCGCTTGAACACCAAACACCACTTCACCTTCAATATCACTTTGATACGGGGACTGACTAGTGAGCTGGACACCCGTAAAACCGTGGTTTTCGCCGTTTACGCTAACCGCTTGATGCTGCTGGGCGATTGGATTTTGAGACAAGGTACACGCCGAATCTTGAATGCCATCGCGACCTTTGCGATAAGTTGAGCCAATCAAGTTTTGTAGCGGCTGAGCAAGCGTAATCACGCGTGTTTGCGCCGAATGATTGGTTAATTCGAAGTGATTCCAGTGCATCGGTAAAGAGCACAGGCGTTTGTCGTTTTTAACGATTGGAGAAACCACTTTACGTTTTATTTTAATGTCATCAAAACTGTTATATTTATATTCAGCTAATGGATACAAAGCTTGATATTCGATATCCTTACCGTTGACACTATCTATATCACTGCCATTGAGACTATCCATATCATTATTATCACCAGCAGTAAGTGATAATAATTTAACTGTATCATTTATTAATAAACCATTAAAGAAATCTAAGGCTACATATAATTGACAAATAATTGAAGATGAATCTGAGTCAATCAATAATAGAGTCTTATTTGAAAACTCAATGTTCCATTTTGTAAAGTTAGCTTTATTCTCTTGGTAGAAGCCACCATTTTTTAATGCCGAACGAATGTGGTTAATCGCATTCGACATGTCTGTATTGTCAATCTTCTTACCATCGAACAAAGCAGGGTAAAAGTTCAGGTGAACGCCCAGATCTTGCTCATCAATGACTTGCAGCGTGTCGATGGTTGGCACATCCATCACTGAAGCATAAAAATCATTAAAATTAATAACTTGCTCTGAACAATCAACAAATATACCAGGGATAAAGCTAAAGTTTGGCGTGTTGCCATTTGGCGTCAGTGTAAATGTATTACCAATACCACCCACTGCCATGCCGGTATTTTCTGGTGTGGTAAAAATTGGCGTGTACCAAGGTTGAATAAATTCAACTGCATCACCTTTTTTGCAAAGGTGTTTTGAATTTCCTGAATAGCTTGTATATGGAATTTTATTATTCATTTTAAAACCGCCATTGAATATTTTTTTCTTCTTGTTAATATCTTTCAAAAATGGAGACATCAACATGTTTAAAATTATAAATGAAAAATTTGGAAGTATTGACTCTGTCACATTAATAAACCACCAACATGGTATAGAACTTCAAATAATCAATGAATTTGGTGCTATTATTAATAAATATATCGTAAATAACAGTCCGTTCTCTTTTATTTGTGGTTATCAGAATTATGATGAACTGATCAACCAACATCCGTTCTTTTCCCGCAGTGCTAAATTATTCCCTTTTCCAAACCGTTTAAACTTAGGTCGTTACAGTTTCGATAACCAAAACCATCAACTCCCAGCTAACTTTCCTTGGTCTGATCACGCCGTACACGGCCTGCTCTACAACCAACCTTTTTCAATCACAAACAGCGTAGCCACTGAAGAATCCGCCAGTGTGACGTTGCAATATCAAACGTCGTCTTTGCATCCTGCTTTCCCGTTTGCTTTCAACCTTGAAGTCACCTTCACTATCGATATCATGGGTAAACTCACTTCCTCAACGACCGTTTCTAATCTTGGTGATTCAGCCTTCCCATTCGGTGATGCTTGGCACCCTTACTTTTCACTCGGCACTGAGCTAGCACAATGTGGACTCGCTATGTCGCCTTGCTCTGAGGTCATACACGAAAACGACCTACCCAATGGTGAAAAGCACGCTTTTGACCGTTTGTCTTTGGACGATTCACTCACCAATCAAAGCTTAAATCATTGCTTTGAATTTGATTCCAAGACAACCAATCAACTTGCGTTTACGCGCTCAGATTCCTCTGCCGCTATTCGCTACCAACAAGATGAAAGCTACCCATTCGTTCAGCTGTACACGCCAACTAGCGAGCAAAGTATTGCAATAGAACCAATGACTTGCCCCGCTGATGCCTTCAATAACCAGATGGGCTTATTGACACTTAGCCCGAACCAATCTCAAACCTTTACTTGGCAATGCCAAGCCAACTATCAACCCAACTAAGGCAAGCAAAGTAAAACAGCCGCTGAATGCGAAATCAGCCCCCAGAGAACGCATTGCTAACGAAAGAGCCAAACTAGAAAACCAAACGAAAGAAGCAATAAAGGGCGCATAAAGCGCCCTTCTCTTTGTTAACCTAAAATCACCTCGATGGTGTGCTCACCAGAGTTAAACACTGGCGCTTTGTTACCTGAAATCAGGTCACCATTCACCTTCATCTCCACCACACCCTTACACACGTTATTCGGGTTCGTGACATGAATATGATACGTCGCACCACGGAACTGACGACGGACTTTGAATTCAGGCCACTCAGCAGGAATACATGGGTCCACCAGCAAGCCATCCACTTCAGGGCGAACACCCAGAATCCACTGCGTACCCGCCACGTAAGTCCAAGATGAAGTACCTGAAAGCCATGCATTACGTCCTAAACCGAACTGTTTGTGCTCGTCACCCAGAATATTTTGTGGGTAGCAGTAAGGTTCAGATTCAAAGGTATCGATGTCATCGTTCTTAGAAGCCGGGTTGATTTGACGGTAGTACTCGTAAGCACGCTCACCGTTGCCCATTTTCGCTTCTGCGATCATCACCCATGGGTTTGAATGCAAAAAGATACCGCCGTTCTCTTTCGCACCTGGTGGGTAAGTTGAAACACCGCCTAGCTGAGGATCAAAGCCGTTGTAACCCGGTGTTGAAAGCTTGATGCCATTGGTAGTGTTTAGTTTGTTGTAAACCGAGTCTAGCGCCTGAGTTGCACGCTCTTGAGTCGCGAAACCAGAGATCACAGGCCAGCTTTGACCGTTAGTGTAGATCTGCCCTTGCTCATTTTTATGAGAACCGATTGGCAAACCTTGCTCATCAAAGTAACGAACAAACCATTCGCCATCCCAACCGCACTCATTCACCGTACTCTGCATCTGTTGGTACTGATCTTTAAACTTAGCCGTCAGTTGCGCTTCGCCACGCAGCTCACACAAGTCCAACATGTCGAGCAATGCTTTGCCGTACATGTTCGCCACCATCATCGACTCAGCACCCGTTGGCAGGTTCACCGTGTCGTTCCAGTCAGCAAAACCTAACAGCGGTAGGCCGTGCTCGCCAGTATTGGTGTAGGTAAATTCAATCGCGCGGCACAGGTGGTTCCAAACCGTTCCCGTTTCAACTGGGTTGCCCGCTTTGTCTTTTTGATAAAACGGGATCTCTTTATTCAAGAAGTCTGCATTGCCCGTTTCTTTCACATATTGCGTCACCGCGTAGATGATCCACAGATGATCATCACCGTAGTAATCCGGGCGATCTTCCTCTTCACGAGAGTCACCCGCGTTCGCTTCCATCGTTGATGGGAAGAACTGGTGCATCGCAGAACCGTTGGTGTTCTGAACAGACAACAGACGCTCAATGAACTCACGCGCCTCTTCCGGCATGTGTGTAATTACGCCTAAAGTATCTTGCGAAGAATCACGGAAACCGATGCCACGAGCGCCATAGCCAAGCTGATACAGAGACAAGTAACGAGACCAGTTTTTGGTTGTGTGACACTGACGTGGGTTATGTACGTTCAGCATCGAGTTCATTGCCGGATCTGGCGTTTCAACCTGAACCGCTTGTAGGTAACCATCCCAATGTTCAGCCAGTTCAGCGAACGCAGAATCTACCACTTGATGGTCACGATATTTAGCCAATAGAGGCAATGCTGCTTCTAGGCTCTGTTCTTGCGCGATTTGTACAATCGTACGTTCGGTCTGCTCTGGAGATAACCAACCCAGACGCAGATTTAGTGCACCAATGTTATCGCCACGCAGACATTCAGTGTTGCCAAGCTCATCGTTTTCTAACGCTTGCGGTGCAGCCCAAGTTCCGTAGCCAAACTGACCTAGGAATGATTGGCGGTCACCATCAAATGATGTCACAGGACGATCAGCAGTCATCAAGTTCACCGCGTAGTCGCGCTTCATGAAGGCATACTGCTCAAGCACGGTATGACCCGATTCTTGCTGGTGTGCTTTCAGTGTCATGGTTTGTGGAACCCAATCCGCATTCAATAGCTGCTTAAGCGCATCGAAATGCGTGAATTCATACACCGGTACCACATCAACGTGCAGCGCTTTGTCTGAAATGTTGGTGACTTTGATGTCTTGCAGCAATACTTGGTCTGCTTTTGGCACAAAGAAGGTCGCTTCACAACGCACACCAAACGCTTCTGCAATGATGGTGGTGTAAGACAAACCAGTGTGGTTTTCAAACTTATCAAGCGGCTTCAGAGTCGGAGTATAGAAAGGTGAGAATACCTCTACGTTACCCGCTTCGTCACGCACCTTGAGGTATAGGGTCGAACCTTTGAAATCTGAGTTTGGCAGTTGTGCAATGTACTTGGTGATACGGTTCAGTGCCGGGTCGCCTTTACACAACAACACACCGCCATTGCTATCGACAATGCCACCAAAATCTAATGTGCCAACATAGTTACACCATTTAATCGGTGTACATGGCGTGGTTGCTACGTATTCTTTGTTTTTATCGTCAAAATATCCGAATTTCATCATCACTATCCCTAGCCCCTCCCAAATCAGGAGGAGCCAAAACAATTTGTCGTAAGTAGGTTGGTATCAGCTCGTGAGCTGACTTAAATTGACTGGCTAGATCGTAATTGACTAGCTCGCTAGCGAATTCTCACTCAGTGCATCGAATAGGTGGAAAGCATCCAGATCCAAGTAAAGCGTCAGCTCTTTCACATCCACTTCAGCAGCTTGGGTCTCAACCATCAGCGGTTGACCGCCGATTTCTGTTTTCAGAAGAATGCTCGCACCCAGCAGTTCCTTGTCTTTGATTTTCACAGGGAATGGCAGCACACGGTCGTGGTCAACTTGCTCAGCACGTAGATGGATGTCTGTTGGACGAACACCAAAATGAAGCGCTAGGTTTTTAGATGCTAGAGACTTAAAGCGCTCTGGCAGTGGGATATGAACATCGCCAAGTTCAACGAAGTACTCGCCTTCTTTTTCAATCAGCTTTGCTTCCAACATGTTCATTGACGGGTTACCAATGAATTGCGCGACAAACTTGTTAGCTGGGCGCTGGAACACCTCGGTTGGCGTACCTACTTGAGCAACATAACCGTCTTTCAGGATCACGATGCGATCCGCCAATGTCATCGCTTCGATTTGATCGTGAGTTACGTAGATCGTGGTAGTTTTAAGCTCGCGGTGTAGGTGTTTGATCTCTTCACGCATCACGCCACGAAGTTTTGCATCTAGGTTAGATAGCGGCTCATCAAACAAGAACACTTTCGGCGTACGAACCATCGCACGGCCCATTGCCACACGCTGACGTTGACCACCAGAAAGCTCTTTTGGTTTACGATTCAGTAGTGGGTCAAGCTCTAGCATTTTCGCGGCTTTTAGTACCTCTACGTCGATTTCCGCTTTCGGCATGCCTTTCAGTTTTAGTGCGAAGGCGATGTTCTCGTAAACCGTCATATGTGGGTACAGCGCGTAGCTTTGGAATACCATCGCTAAGTCACGGTCTTTAGCATCGACTTTGTTCATCACTTTGCCACCAACCACGATGTCACCAGAACTAATGCTTTCAAGTCCGGCAAGCATACGTAACGTGGTCGATTTACCACAGCCAGATGGGCCAAGGAAAACCACGAACTCGCCGTCTTCAACCGTAAAATCAAACTCTTTGACGACTTCAACATCACCGAATGATTTTTTGATGTTCTTAAATTCTACTTTAGCCATTATCTGTTCTCCTCAGCGCGCTCTAGAAGCATATTTCGATACGCAATTGCGCTCTGTTTCAGTGTTCTTTCTTGGGTGGTGTAATCAACATGGACAATGCCAAAACGCTGGCAGTAACCGAATGCCCACTCAAAGTTATCCATCAGACTCCAAGCGAAGTAACCATCCACTTTCACACCGGCTTCAACTGCGTTGTGAACCGCTTCGATATGACCTTGGAAGTAGCGAACACGTTGATCATCCATCACTTGTCCATTAACGCGCTCGTCGTTACCTGCAGCACCGTTCTCCGTAATGTAGATAGGCGGCATATTTTCGTAGCGAGCATCCAGTCTTACCAATAAATCAGTTAGGCCTTGTGGGTTGATCTCCCAACCGATGTAAGTGTGTTCAGCATCGGTTTGCTTGACTGATTCAATGTCACCATTCTCGTTAAAGCGAGCGACATTGCGTGTGTAGTAGTTGATACCAATGTAGTCGACTGGTGCGCTGATGATGTCTAAATCACCTTCAAGGATCATTGGCATGTTCATCGCTTGACGCTCAACCACTAACTGCGGATATTCACCCTTCAATACTGGGTCGATAAACCAGTGGTAGTTCTCCGCTTCGCAGTAATCTGCTGCGCCTTGATCTTGTGGTGTTAATGGGTAAGCCGGAGTCGCGTTAAATACCACGCCATGCTCAGCATGAGGCGCATTCTTACGAAGAATCGGCATCGCCAAACCGTGTGCCAACATTAGGTGATGAGATGCTAAGTAGCCCTCTTTCTCACCCTTGATGCCTGGCGCGTGTTCGCCCCAACGGTAACCAAGGAATGCAGACACAAACGGTTCGTTCAATGTTGTGTAAACATCAATCTTGTCGCCAAAGTAGTTACTCACGACTTCTGCGTATTCCGCAAATTTGTAAGACGTTTCACGGTTTAGCCAACCGCCTTTGTCTTCAAGGTATTGTGGCAGATCCCAGTGATACAAAGTCACATACACCTTCATGCCACGAGCATGACACTCATCGATGATCTGCTCATAAAACTCTAGGCCTTGCTGATTCACCACACCGTCTTGCGGCAGAATACGTGGCCATGCAATTGATAGGCGGTAAGCATCAACGCCTAAGCCTTGAATCATCTCGATGTCTTGCTTCCATAGGTGGTAGTGATCACATGCCACATCACCATTGTCGCCGTTATCTACCTTACCTGGCGTCTTACAAAACGTGTCCCAGATAGACGGTGTACGACCGCCCTCTTCAACGCCGCCTTCAATTTGGTATGAAGATGTCGCGACACCGAATACAAATTCCTTACTGCGTAACTTTGAATCACTTGGAAGTTGAAATTTATTCATTGTTATAACCCTTAAACCTAACCTTTAACTGCGCCGGACGTTAAACCACTGATCATCTGTTTCGATGCGAACAGGTATGTAATTACGAGTGGTAAAATTGAAATTGTGGTGCCTAGCATTACCGCACCCCATGGCGTATTCGGAATACCTTGAACGCTTCGTAGCGCCTGTGTAATCACATAATTGTCTGGGTTATTTAGCACCACAAGAGGTTGCATAAACATGTTCCAGAAGAAGACGAACTGCACGATAGCCAATGTTGCAAGTGCTGGCTTCATTAATGGCAGTACCACGCTCCAGTACGTTCTGAACTCGCCGGCGCCATCTAGTTTCGCCGCTTCTAATAGCTCTTTAGGAATCGATGCAATCACGTGCTGACGCATCAAGAAGATACCAAATGGCGTGGTTGTGAACGGTAGCCATACCGCCATGTGGTTATCTAGCAAGCCTAAGAATTTCACGATCATGAAGTAAGGGATCAAGCTAAGCACAGGCGGAATCGCCATTGAGCCAACCAGCATACCGAACAACACGTTCTTACCGCGGAACTTAAACACAGCAAACGCGTAGCCACCCATGCTACAGAACAGCAGTGAGATGGTGGTGCCTAAGAAAGCCACGTAAATCGAGTTAAACATCGCTTTCCAAAACGGCATGATCTCTAGCAGTTTTGCATAGTTCACCATTAGGCTATCGCCAATCGCAAAGCTGATGCCTGAACCGAAGATCTCCGAGCGGTCACGTGTTGAAAGCAGTGCTGACCACACAAACGGGAACACCGTAATGATTGCGGAAACAATCAGTAATATGCCGAGCATGACCATCAAGATCTTAGTCATGATGTACATGGTGCGTTCGCTTGGCATTAGGCCACTTAATGGTGAGGTATTTGTCTTAATTGATGTCGACATCTTAATGTTCCCCTAAGCCTTTCTTACCGAAGAATAAAAATTGAACCAAAGTACAAGACGCGATCAGTGCAAACAGAAGCCATGAAATTGCTGACGCTGTGCCCATTTCTAACCATTCCCAACCCACTTTGTAGAGGTACATAGAGATAGTTAAACCAGATTGACCCGTACCACCTGTACCACGCGTTAGAACGAACGGTTCTTCAAACATTTGCAGGTTACCGATGATGGTCATGGTGATTGCAAAGAAGATGAATGGACGAATCATTGGTAGTGAGATGTTCCAGAAGCGGCGGAAGGCATTCGCACCATCCATACGTGCAGCTTCTAAAATGTCTTTAGGAATCGTCATTAAACCAGTGGTGTAAAGGACGATATTAAAACCGGTGTATTTCCAGAAAACCATGATCGCAATAGACGGCTTCACCATAGTGGCATCGTCTAACCAGCGGATTGGTTGAAAATCGTTAACCCAAGCAAATGCCCAACCAAACAGCGTGCTATCGGCCAATGCCATTAACGTTTGGTTGATAATTCCTGAGTTAGGAGAGTACATGTTGAAGAAAATCAGTGATGCTGCGACCGTTGATGTGATGAACGGTAGGAAGTACGCCGATGTTAGCCAGTGACGCATACGGTCACCCATTGAAACCAACATGTAAGCCACTGGAATAGCGACTAAGTGCTGAGCAACACCCGATGTGATTGCTAGCCACAATGTGTTCTTTAATGAACGCCATAGCCATGGGTCAGTCAAGGCAATGTGATAGTTCTCAAAACCAACGAACTCCATTGCATCCATGCCCTGTACTGGATTCCATTCGTGGAACGACAGATAAACAGAGAACAACAGCGGGAAGATCCCAAATACAGAAAAAATGATCAGAAACGGCAGAAGGAATCCATACGGTGTAAGCGCTTTCAGATTTAGACGAGAAAAAAGGCTTTTGTCCGCAGGTTCTATCGTTGTGCTCGCTGTATGATTCATAGTAACGACCTCTTAAAAAAGGAAGCGCGTTATCCACGCTTCCTCACTTACTCAAAGTAATAACAAATTAAAGATTACGCGTACGACGCTTGATTAGACGCTCTGCCTCTTTCAATGCAGTCTCGATGTCCTTACCTTCATCAAGCACTTCCATCAATGCGTTCTCTAAAATTATAGAGCGTGCTACGTGGTCGCCTTGAGCTGGAGATACTGGCTTGATGTTCTGTGCCACTTCAGCAAATAGTAGACGTGCTTTCTGTCCACCTAGGAATTCCATCTCTTCTTGAAAAAGCTCATCGTCATATGTCGTTACGTTCGCAGGGAAAGCCGCAATCGTTTCGAAGTGCTTAAGTTGAACATCACGATCCGTCGTCATGTATTCAATAAGTGCCCATGCTTCATCTGGGTTGTCAGATTGAGTTGGAATCGATAGGAACGAACCACCCCAGCTGCCGTAAATGCCATCAGGTAGGTTTTCCACTGCCCACTTACCTTTGGTTTCAGGAGCGATCCAGTTGTTTAGGTGACCAAGTAGCCAAGCGCCAGAAAGTTGAGTTGCAAATGTGCCGTTGCGGAAGCCCTCGTACCATTCGTTAGACCAAGCCAAAATGCGGCCGTCTAAGCCTTTGTCGCGAATCTCTTTTGCTACTTCAAAAGCGTGAACAAAACGCTCAGATGTCACAACTGGGTTGCCATCTTTATCGAAGTAAAGACCTTCGCCTTCAGGAACCGTTGTGAAGATGATTGCTTGTGCCACGTCGGCTGCTGAAGCGATAAGTTGTACGTTTTGCCCTTTCAGTTTTTCACCCGCAGCGATGTATGAATCCCAATCTTTGATTGCGTCTTCTACATTGATGCCCGCTTTTTCAAACACATCGGTGCGGTAGTACATAACACCTGGGCCCAGGTCGACAGGAATCCCGTACATGTCGCCGTCAGCGCCTTTTCCTTGTGCCCAAGCGTAAGGTGCGAATCGTTCTTCGTATTTATCTGCACCGTAGTTTTCAGACAGGTTAACTAGGCCGCCAGAACCAACGAATGGACCGATTTTCTCAACGTCCACAACAATCACGTCACCCGCACCTGAGCCCGTTGCTAGGTTAGTGGTTAGTTTCGTGTGGTGGTCACCGTGGTTATTCATAAGGTAATCAACTTTAATCCCTGTTTCCTTTTCGAAATCAGGCAGTAATACCTTCAGGCTGCTATCAAAATCAGGGAAACCGTCGAAACGAATCTCTTTGTCAGCAGCATTTACTGCTGTTGCACCTAGTCCTAAAGCAACCGCGCACGAAAGCGCCAAGGTCTTAAATTTCATGTTCTATCCTTAATATTTTTATAGGGTAACGAGTAAATCCGATACCGAGTTTCTAGTGACCAACGTCGGCAGCAATTTAAAGTTCACGTCATGTTTGATTTTTTTTAGCTTTTGTAGAGTGAGCTGTACTGCTTCAATACTCATCTCTTCAATGGGGAAATTAATGGTGGTCAAACTAGGGGTCAGATAGCGCGCGAAGATGGTGTTATCGAAGCCCACCAGTGATACATCTTTAGGAACAGATAGTCCCTCTTGATGCAACACCTCGAAGGCGCCAAATGCCATGTGGTCATTCGAAGCAAATACTGCTGTGAAATGACACTTACGATTAATCAGCTTCTTCATAGCACTGATGCCCGTATCTTCAGTAAAGCCCGCTTCCGAGACTAATGCTTCATCGTATGGCACACCCGCCTCTTCCAAGGCCTTTCGATACCCCTGCAAACGCCCCCTAGCATCTGCTTTATCTAAAGGCCCGGTAATACACGCGATATCTGTATGTCCCTTTTGCAAAAGATGTTGAGTAGCGAGTAGCCCCCCGACTTCGTTATCAATATCAATGCAACTCATCGCCATTTCTGGGATGAAGCGGTTAATTAAAACCACAGGGGTCCCCTGTTCTTCCAATTCAATTAAATAATCATCACTGAGCAGTTGAGTGTGAAGAATCAAAGCATCAACACGACGCCCCAACAGAAACTCCACAGACTCACGTTGTCCTTGCTCAGTATTCGAACCCGCTGTAACCACAGCGTGGTAACCAAAGCGGCGTAGGTTCTCTTCTATACAATGCAAAATGCCTGAATAGAAAGAGCCGCCCAGTTCTGGAACAACAACGCCCACACTACCAGTACGACTTGAAGCTAAGGCTTGAGCGATAGAGTTCGGGCGATAACCCAGCTCCTTGATCGCTTTTTCAACCTTTAATTTCTTGTCATGACTGACTCTGCTAGTGCCATTAATAACCCTAGACACTGTCGCCTGAGACACACCTGCATGTTCTGATACGTGTTTAATTGTCGCCACTCGAACCTCGATACTTCATTAGCTTGTAACCGCTTACAAAACGATTATTAAAGAAAGGCGTCTTGGTTGAAGTGAGTGTCATCACACTAAAGTTGGAGGTAAAAAGGCCAGTTGTGGAAATCATGAAAGCGCTTACAGATTACCTTCACACCATGAAACTGTTTCATGAGATTCTTGCTCACCTTATCAAAACAGCACTCGGTTACTTGCTCCCAAAGTGCTAACAAGCATGCATAAACTCCGTTTTCAAAAAGCACGATTCGGTGATGAACCCGCAACAGGCGGTAATATACAGAGCAAAATTGACCCTATTATTTCAGTGGCTATGCGAAATTGTATGGGAACATTTCATAGGCACTTCTAATTCTCTTTCCAGAACCCGAAACTTGAAACAACAACGCCCAGCAAAGGCTGAGCGTGAAACATTGAAAAACTTAGAGTCGCCTTTAAACCTCGTTTTCTGATTGCTCCGCGAGCTTAAACTCTTGAGTTAGTGAGAACTGCTGCTGCGACATAGTTTCAAGCTGTTGACCATGAGAAAACAAAACCTGAGATCGTTGTGAGTTATCTTCAGCCAAGATGTGTATCTGGCTGATGTTTTGTGTAACTTGAGAGGCCACTACTTGGTGTTCCGTGGTCGCAGTCGCGATTTGATGACTCCTTTGCTCGACCTCATTGAGCAGATCTGACACGCTTGATATTGAGTGATTCACTTCGCCCGTTTGTTCAACACATTGAACCATCCCAACCACACATTGATTGATTTGTTCCACCGCCAGTTTAGAACTGGTTTGCAACTGTTCAATCTTGTTATGTATCTCTTGCGTCGAGGCATTGGTTTTGGCTGCTAACACGCGAACTTCATCGGCCACCACGGAGAAACCGCGTCCTTGTTCTCCTGCTCGCGCCGCTTCAATGGCTGCATTCAATGCCAACAAATTTGTCTGTTCAGAGATCCCAGATATCACATCCAAAATCGAACCAATACTAGCGCTTTCGCTTTCAAGCTGGCCAATGGTCGCTGTTGATTCTGCCAACTTACGTTCTAAACTGCCCATCAACTCGACGCTTTTATCCATGGTCTTCTGGCCATCACTGGAACTCGATACCGCTTCGGTCACTAGCGTTAGCGTTTGATTCGCGGCTTGAGTTATTTCTGTCACCGAACACTCGATCTGCTCCATGGCTGTTGCCACCATCACCGTCTGATTGGTTTGGTCTTGCATCGCCTCACTCAATGAACGGCTCGTGCTTTGGTTCTCTAGAGATGCTTCTTTTAGGCGTGTAGATGATTGACGCATGTTCTCAATCATTTGAGTCAGGTGGCTAATCACTAAGTTGACCTTATCGCTCACTGAACCGAACTCATTATTGGCTTGATACTGCACTATCGCGCTCAAGTCTTTGTTGGCAACTTGATCGAGTGCACTTTGCAGCAGCTTGCTTGGTTTACGAATCCCTTTGGCAATATTCAACCCGATCAGCAGAGCAATAAGTACGGAAGTAAGTGCAATAACGCCCTGCATCAAAAGGGCTTGCTGTGAAGACCTCATCGATTCGTGATACAAGCGCGTCGCTGTGTCTTCAGCGTACATTGAGAGCTCATCAAAGTGGCTTAACTGCTGATCAATTAGCTGTTCGATTTCCTGCTTTTGGAGGGAGATAGACTCATCGAGTTTAACGGTTTCTTTATGGGTAGCGACTGAACCATTATCTGAAAACGCATGTGAAGCGAGCAGTGATAAAGACTGTTTACTGCGGCGCAGCAATGACGATTCTAAGTTATCTAAATCTGCTACCGCTTGTTCGAATCGCTCTTTTCGACTTTGCAGGCGACGCTCTACCCCACGAACCTCTGAAGATGTTTGCAGTGAAAACGCTTCGTTGGCTTCCGCTGCAATCAAACTCAATTGCACCAGTAAAGCCTCTATCGCCTTTTGTGTCTGTTCTGAATCTGCACTCGCGAGTTGATTCACCAAGGTGTTATTAAGCTGTCCTACCACAGATTGAAATTGCGCTTGCCCCATCGAGCCGAGATCTTTGCTATCCAAATACTCAACGTAAAGTTCCAATACTCGCTCTATTTGATCGATAGTCGAGACGCCGGTTTGAGTGATGTTGTTAAGCATCACTTCCATTTGCGAACCAACTGCGCCCTTGCCTTCGAACCAGCTCAATTGCTGTTGATATTGTTCGATGTTGTTTAAGACGGTTTGTTTCAGTGGTTCCAGTTCATCAATATAGTTAGCGGATAAGTAGGGTGTGGTGCTGCGATTAATGTCCAGAAATCGGATGGTTAACGTTGAAGATTGAAGTATTAATGGCGTAGCTTGCTGGGTGATGTTTTCGATTCGAGTGGTGATGTCTTTATTGCTACTGATGCTTAACCATGCAGAACCCAGCATGATCACAATCAGTACGAAGAAACCTAAATAAACTCGAGACACGATGGAAGAAAGTCTCATAGTAAATCCCTGATCTAGTGGCGAAAAAAAGGGCACAAAAATGTGCCCAAGAATGGAGTTAATTGAAACGTGCCCTAATCAATCTGCCTTTAGGGCTAAAATGGACAGTATTTACGTACTATTGAAAAGCATGGATATTCGAAAGCATGGCTCTTTGAAAATATGCCGAATTCAAAGAGCCGCTCTTTCTATATCGGTGATTACCACCAAGCTTCAAACATTGCGCCGAACGACAATGTGTCAACATTCGTTGTCTTCACTGTGTTGCCTTTGGTTTCTACATCACCCACGGTTGTGTAGAAACGAAGCATTGGACGGCTCCAAGGTAAGCCACCTAAAGATACGTTTTGAGACAAAGTGACTTTCCACGCGTTCTCTTCACCGTCATCATCGTAATCAACCATGCCGTAGCCAGCTTCTAACCATGTAGAGTGAACATCATCCCATTGGTACTGTGGACGAACGATACCCGCGTATTCCGTGTTCTCACGGTCTAGATCTGAGCCAGAGTTATCTTTGTACGACACTAAGTAATCGATGATGAAGTTGTCTGTTGCTGCGTAGCTACCTTCAACACTTGCGTACAAAGTTTGGTAGTCACCTTTCAGGTCGAATACTGATGAATCCGCACCGTCGCCATACTTAACAACCAACTTGTTAGACTCACCCAAGCCTAAGGTTGCACCTACTAGGTATGCCGTTTCATCGCTGACTTTTGGATCACCCGCTACGTCAGAGTCTGCTTCATCTGAAGCAAAACCATAGTTCGCATATAGGTCTAGTTGGCCGATACCCGCATTAATAGAGTGCAACTTAGAAGTAATTGCGTATCGACCGTTGTCGTTCACTAGGCCGCCTTTCACTTGGCCAACAAAGCCCATGTCTAGCTTGGCACCGCCAAAATCTAGGTTGTTAAAACCTGCACCTTGACCATCGTGAGACATCCAGAAGTAATCGTTCAAACCTTGTTGCGGACGTTGATGGAAGTCACGACCAGCCCACATGTACAGCTCAGGCTGGCTTTCAAATACATTGGTTACACCAGCGTACATTTTTTTCATGCTCAGGCCGCCGTCGTCAGCCCACGAGTCAGCTTCCCAGTGGTCAGCCATGAATACGATGTCCCAGATAGCGCCATTGTCAGCTTGGAAAAGCTTAGCTAACTGAACTTCACCACCGTTGGCTTCGTTACCCAAACGACCAACAGAACGGCCTGTTGTACCGATGTCTACATAACGCTCATCACCACTTTTATAGTGAGCGCCGTAACGAGCGTAACCAGAGAAGACGATACCGTCTGGTACATTCGTTTCTGCAGTTAGAACCGCTTGTTGTTGATCATCAACATACTTGATGTCACCAACTTGAGATTCTAACTCTAGGATTCGTTGTTCTAGAGCAGCAAGATCCGTTTCTGCAGCAAAAGAAGAGAGTGAAGCAAGCGAAGCCGCCACTGCGACCGTTATTGGCAAAAGCTTAAATTTTTGCATTGTAATTCCCTATTATTTTTTTGAGTTTTCATCGAACAGGGAAATATTAAGCAATGAAAGCGTTGAAAAGTTAGCCGCTGTTCACATTGATAAATTAGCTTGAGGGCCATGAAACTTTTAGAAAACTCATGGGCAAAAGTATTAAATAAAGATCAGTCATTTAAATTGAATAATGCGTAAAATATCAGCTTGAAATCGCTTTCATTTCATCAATAATGGCGGGGTCTATCACGGAAAAGTGTGTGTGAAAATGAAGGAAATATGGTGCAGTTTTGATTGGTTTTCATATATATGAAAAACCTCAAAATCTAAGGTCGATTTTGAGGCTTTTTGGTCTGAGTCAAACACCCAATTATCTAGAATCAAGCATTATCTAAAACGAGTCTAGAGATTCAACGCCCATATTGAACAGCGTAAATACATAGATATCGGCAGTGAGATCGATCGCTTTACTCAGCGGCATTCCCGCACCGTGACCCGCATTAACATCGATACGAATCATCACAGGTGCACCACCTTCATGCTTATCTTGCAGCTCTGCAATGAACTTATAAGAGTGAGCGGGCACCACGCGGTCGTCATGGTCAGCGGTCGTGACCAAAGTTGCTGGGTAGTCGACACCGCGCACCACATTGTGAACCGGAGAATAACCAAGCAGGTATTCGAACATCTCTTTATTTTGCGCAGAGGTACCGTAGTCGTATGCCCAGCCTTCGCCAGACGTGAACGTGTGGTAACGCAGCATATCTAGTACCCCAACAGCAGGCAGAGCCACTTGGAAAAGCTCCGGCCTCTGTGTCATACAAGCGCCCGCCAACAAACCACCGTTAGAACCGCCGCGAATCGCTAGCTTGTCACTGCTGGTGTAGTTTTCTGAGATCAAGAACTCCGCAGCAGCAATAAAGTCATCAAACACATTCTGCTTTTGCTGCTGAGTACCCGCTTTGTGCCACGCCTTTCCATACTCGCCACCGCCACGCAAATTCGGCACTGCATACACACCACCCAATTCCAACCAACTGCCCACCGTACCTGAGAAAGAAGGCGTTAGGCTAACGTTGAAACCGCCATAGGCGTACAACATCGTTGGGTTATTACCGTCCAGCTTTAGCCCCTTCTTATAAGAGATAAGCATCGGAACTTGTGTACCATCTTTTGAGGTATAGAAAACCTGTTTAGATTCAAACTTGTCCGATTCAAACGGAGACTCAGAGCGCTGATAAATTTCTGAGCTGCCCGATTCAACATCAAAAGAGAAAATAGTGGGCGGCGTAACATAGTTGGTGAAGGTGTAATAAAGCTGAGTTTGCTCGTTTTTTCCACCTAAGCCACTGGCCGTTCCCAGCCCAGGCAAATGAATTTCACGAACTAGGTTACCTTGGTAATCCAACTGCTCAATCTTAGACACCACATCCACCATGTAGTGAGCAAACAAGTGGCCACCACCCGTGCTGATATCCAATGGCTGTGGCTTTTCAGGGATGATTTCGAGCCATTTCCCATCGCGAGTACCAAAGCTCACCACCTTGCCATTAGGCGCATCAAGATTCGTATATAGAATGAAGGTCTCATCTTGGTTATCGATGAGATAAATGTCGCTATCCACATGATCAATCAGCGTGTTCAGCTGTTGTTCTGGTGAGTTTAAATCGATATAGAACAGTCTATTACCCGATGTCGACTCTCGCCCTAGAATGATCAAGTAACGGTCGTCTTCGGTGGTATAGCCTGATACATAGCGGTGCTGCTCAGCGTTGTTCTCACCAAAGATAACTTTGTCGCTAGCTTGCTCTGTACCCAACTCATGGAAGTACAGCTTGTGTTGCTCAGTACGAGCAGAGAGTTCACTGCCGTCTGGCTTGTCGTAACTAGAGTAATAAAAGCCGCGATTACCCAACCAAGAAATACCAGTAAATTTGGCGTCAGTGATTTCGGCTTCAAGCTGCTGTTTAGTCTCGGTATCAATCACGAAGATCTTACGCCAGTCGCTACCACCTTCAGAGATGCTGTATGCCACTAAGCTGTAATCTTTCGAGAACGAAACTGATCCCAATGATGTGGTGCCGTCTTCCGAGAAGGTATTCGGATCTAGGAAGACTTCAACCTGTTGCCCCTCTTTCTGACGATAGAGAATACTGTGGTTCTGCAGACCATCATTCTTATAGAAATAGGTATAATCACCTCGCACAAACGGCTGCGAGCTCTTTTTGTAGTCTTGCGCTTTCGCTAATCGCTCTCGCAGTTCTGCGCGATACGGGATTTGAGCGAGGTAATCAAACGTCACTTCATTCTGGCTCGCCACCCACTGCGCGGTTTCGTCACTTCTGTCGTCTTCTAACCAGCGATATGGGTCTTCGACTATCTGACCAAAATAGTCATCGCTGACGATCTGTTTATTGGTGACTGGATATGGATACTCTTTTAAATAGCTCATCGTGATCCTTATTAAAAATAGTGAGAAATCGTCAAGTAGCGCGTTCTGATATGTTCAATCAATAACTTAATCTTGTTTGGTGGCTGGCGAGTAAAAGGGTACACCGCATAAATTCCCAACTTTTTGCCTACCAAATCAGGGAAGATATCCACCAGCTGACCATTGCGAATGTCGTGATAAACCAGACAACGTGGTACGTACGCCACACCATGCCCACCCAGCGCCGCTTTTCTTAACGCGGTCGCATTGTCAGTCGAAAAAGAGCCCGCAACACGCACGATATATTTGTCATTGTCGGTACAGCCATCTTTACTATGCAGAAACTGCCATTCGCTAGCACCCGTTGTTTGATAGGCGTATTGCAAGCAATTGTGCTGCACTAAATCTTTAGGCAGCATCGGCTTACCGTTCTTAGCAATATAAGACGGCGAAGCGCACACCACCCATTGTGAATCCAATATATGACGAGCAATGAGGCTTGAATCTTCCAAGTAGCCGGTTCGAATCACCAAATCGAGACCATCCTCAACCAAGTCGACAAAGCGATTATTCAGAGACATATCGACCGTTAAACCTGGGTGCATATTACAAAACTCGGCCACAGCGTCTGCGAGAATCAAATCTCCGGAGATAGTAGGCACTGACATTTTGATATGACCACTGACATTTTCACCAAAGCCTGAAACTGCGTCCATAGCCTCTTGAGCTGCCTGCTTCACATTTTTGGCCCCGTGTAACATTGCCTTGCCCGCCTCAGTCAAGGTCAATTTACGCGTGGTTCGATATAATAATTGCACGCCAATCTCTTCCTCTAAACGCGCAATTCTTTTACTAACTACCGAATTTGTAAGGTTATTTTGCTCTGCCACCTTACTGAAGCTGCCTAGTTCTACCACCTGTGAAAACAGGATCAAATCGTCTGCTCGCATCTGATTATGCCAATTTTGGAATTAATTATTTTCATTATTTCCCTATATCAATAAAAAATAAAGGGGTAAATTCACGCCAAATTAACAAAACAATTACAAAAACAGTCATTCCAATTACAAGATTCGCCTAAAGAAGGTTCCCGTTTAGAGGCCAAAGCGATTCAAATAATGACAAACCATAACGTGATCTTTACTTCAAACGTGAACGTTTGAAAACAGTACGAGGAAGTACCCATGAGTGAAACTCTACTAGCCCTATTGGCATTTTCACCAATAGTTGTTGCAGCGATTCTACTGGTTGGCCTTAACTGGCCTGCAAAAAAAGCGATGCCTGTGGCATTTGCCTTAACCGTTGCTATCGCCCTACTTGCTTGGGACATGTCTGGCACTCGCGTGCTGGCTTCTGTATTCCAAGGCTTCGGCATTACAGTGTCGGTTCTCTGGATTGTGTTCGGCGCCATCTTCTTATTAAACACTTTGAAACACACCGGAGCTATCACCACCATCCGCAACGGATTTACTGACATATCAGCAGACCGTCGTGTACAAGCGATCATCATTGCTTGGTGTTTTGGTTCATTCATTGAGGGCGCATCTGGCTTCGGCACACCCGCTGCAATCGCCGCTCCCTTACTCGTTGCAATCGGCTTCCCAGCATTAGCTGCGGTACTGATGGGCATGATGATTCAATCTACGCCGGTATCGTTTGGCGCGGTTGGTACACCTATCATTGTTGGCGTAAACAAAGGTTTGGATACGCACAACATCGGTGAAAGCCTGATTGCCAATGGTTCAACATGGGATGCTTACCTACAACAGATCACATCAAGTGTTGCGATCATCCACGCCTGCGTTGGTGTGATGATTCCTGTATTGATGGCGATGATGCTGACTCGCTTCTTCGGTAAGAACAAAAGCTGGACTGAAGGTCTTGATATCCTGCCATTCGCACTGTTCGCAGGTGCCGCTTTCACCATTCCTTACGCACTAACGGGTGTTTTCCTAGGTGCTGAGTTCCCATCACTGATTGGTGGTTTGGTTGGCCTTGCGATTGTTGTAACAGCAGCAAAACGCGGCTTCCTAGTACCTAAATCAAAATGGGATTTTGAGAGCGAAGACAAGTGGCCTGCAGAATGGCTAGGTTCTCTGAAAATCGACCTTGACGACAACAATCAAGGCCATAAGAAGATGAGCATGGCGATGGCATGGGCACCATACGTGCTGCTAGCGGTGACCTTGGTTGCGAGCCGCGTGAGCCCTGAATTCAAAGGCCTACTGAAGAGCGTTAGCCTATCGTTCAGCAACATCCTTGGTGAAACCGGTGTGAGCACTGCGATTCAGCCTCTGTATCTACCGGGCGGTATCTTGGTCTTCGTCACGCTGGTTGCTGTTCTCATGCAATCTCGCAGCGCAACGCCACTGGCTAAAGCCTTCGGTGAATCGAGCAAGACTCTGATTGGCGCAGGCTTTGTGTTGGTGTTCACCATCCCAATGGTTCGTATCTTCATTAACTCTGGTGTGAACGGCGCAGATTTAGCAAGTATGCCCGTAACCACGGCAAACTTCGCAGCTGACCTCGTTGGTAGCGCATTCCCAGCATTGAGTGCAACGGTTGGTGCGTTAGGTGCCTTCATTGCAGGTTCGAACACAGTTTCAAACATGATGTTCAGCCAGTTCCAATTCGAAGTAGCGCAGACTCTGACTATCTCTAGTGCGGTGGTTGTTGCTCTACAAGCCGTTGGTGCAGCAGCAGGTAACATGATTGCGATTCACAACGTGGTAGCGGCATCAGCAACTGTTGGCTTGCTAGGACGCGAAGGTGCAACCCTACGTAAGACAATCATTCCAACGTTCTACTACTTGGTGATGACAGGCATCATCGGCCTAGTGGTTATCTACGGATTCAAAATGACCGACGCACTTATGTAAACCATAAGTCGTTCAAAAGCACTTGGCGTTAATACTCAATTCCCCGACAGCGACACCGTCTAATAAGACAGTTGATGAGTTCCGGGATGGATACTAGAGCACATCAACACCCATGGGTATTAACGCCATTTTCCCGAATTAAAGCAGCCCAAACCAAGCTCTCAAAGAAGAGCAACATCCCAAGAATTTAGGACTGAAATTATGATCATATCCGCATCGACTGATTACCGCGCCGCAGCAAAAGCGAAATTACCACCGTTTCTTTTCCACTACATTGATGGTGGCTCTTACGGAGAACATACCCTACGTCGCAACACGGCTGACCTAGCTGAGATTGCGCTAAAACAACGCGTACTCAACGACATGTCGGACCTAAATTTGGAAACCGAACTATTTGGCGAGAAGCTAGCGATGCCAATCGCACTGGCGCCTGTTGGTTTAACGGGTATGTACGCAAGACGCGGTGAAGTACAAGCAGCAAAAGCCGCCGACAACAAAGGCATCCCTTTTACCATGTCGACCGTGTCGGTATGTCCGATTGAAGAAGTTGCACCTAAGATTGAACGCCCAATGTGGTTCCAACTTTACGTGTTAAAAGACCGTGGCTTCATGAAGAACGTTCTTGAACGCGCTAAAGCCGCTGGCGTCACAACACTGGTCTTCACCGTGGATATGCCCGTACCCGGCGCTCGCTACCGTGACATGCACTCAGGAATGAGTGGTCCAAATGCAGCAGTACGCCGCGTATTCCAATCTATGCGTCATCCTAGCTGGGCAGTTGATGTCGGCTTACTGGGTAAACCACACGACCTAGGCAACATCTCTACTTATCGTGGTTCTCCTACCAAGCTGGAAGACTACATCGGTTGGTTAGGTGATAACTTCGACCCGTCGATTTCATGGAAAGATCTAGAGTGGATTCGTGATTTCTGGGACGGTCCAATGGTCATCAAGGGCATTCTTGATGAAGAAGATGCAAAGGATGCGGTGAGATTTGGCGCAGACGGCATTGTGGTTTCAAACCACGGCGGCCGCCAGCTTGACGGCGTTCTATCAAGTGCCAAAGCGCTGCCTTCGATTGCTGATGCAGTTAAAGGCGACACCAAAATTCTGGTCGACTCTGGCATTCGTACTGGCTTAGATGTAGTTCGCATGATGGCGATGGGCGCAGACTGCACCTTGCTTGGCCGCTCTTTCGTTTACGCGTTAGCAGCGCAAGGACAAGCAGGTGTTGAGAACCTACTCGACCTGTACGACAAAGAGATGCGCGTTGCGATGACTCTAACTGGCGCCAAGACAATCAAAGACTTAACCCGTGAATCTTTGGTGGGGCTAGATTAAGTCCGTTGATTCACTGTAATGCTTTGGTCTACTTAGACCGAAGTTCAATCGGTGTCACAGCAATTACACTGCCGTTGTGACACCGTTTAAGCACTGGAAAATAAAATAAAAAAACAAAAAAGCAAATCAGTGCCAAATAAGAAGCACAAGGAAGCAAAGATGGAGACAAACACATCCCATGAGCGAGTAGTAGATCCACAAGCTTATAAGCAGCTTGAAGCGATACTGGCTCAAAGAATAGAAACAGAACGCATTGTCACACAAGAGGCAAAGCGCTTGGCTTACGGCACCGATGCGAGTTTCTATCGCTTGGTACCGAAAATGGTTCTAAGGCTGAAAAACTTAGACGAAGTGATATTCACCATTCAAAGCTGTCGCGAACTCGGCATTCACTTTACCTTCCGCGCCGCAGGCACCAGCCTGTCAGGACAAGCGGTTTCAGATTCGGTACTCATCACACTGACCGATGACTGGCGTGGCCACGAAATTGTCGATAACGGCAATCAGATCATCCTTCAACCGGGTGTGATTGGTGCTGATGCCAACAAATACCTTGCCCCTTTCCAACGTAAAATCGGCCCAGATCCAGCCTCTATCAATACCTGTAAAATCGGTGGTATTGCGGCGAACAACGCCAGCGGCATGTGTTGTGGTACTGCGCAAAACTCCTATCGTACTGTCGAAAGCATGAAAATCGTATTGAGTGATGGCTCCCTGCTTGATACGGCTGATAACGCAAGTGTTGAGGCATTCAAGCAATCGCACAAAGAACTGTTTGAAGGCATTGTTGAATTACATCAACAGACAGCTTCAAACCAAGAACTCGCAGACAGAATCCGCCACAAGTACCGACTCAAAAACACCACTGGCTACGCTCTGAATGCTTTGGTCGATTACCACGACCCAATTGAGATCATCAAACACCTGATGATTGGCTCTGAAGGCACGCTAGGCTTCATCGCTGAGATTACCTACAACACGGTGATCGAACACCCGAACAAAGCTTCGGCTCTGTTAGTATTTTCCGACATAGAGCAAGCCAGTAAAGCCGTGACTACTCTATCAAAAACGCCGGTTGCTGCGGTGGAATTGATGGATGGCAGAGCACTTCGTTCAGTAGCTGACAAACCGGGCATGCCTGCGTTTATGCCGAGCTTAGATTTAGAAGCGGCGGCGATTTTGGTTGAATCACACGCCAGCTCCCAGCAGGACTTAGATTTACAATGTAAATCAATTTTGGACGCATTGACTGAGTACACGATTGTTGAATCGGTGCCTTTCACTTCCGATCCAAAGACAGTCGCAACCCTATGGGGCATCCGAAAAGGCATGTTCCCTGCAGTTGGCGCAGTGCGTGAAGTCGGTACGACCGTTATCATTGAAGACGTGGCTTTCCCTGTCGAAAACCTTGCTAATGGTATTCGAGAGCTGCAAGAGCTGTTCGATAAATACGACTACAGCGAAGCGATTATTTTTGGTCACGCCCTCGAAGGCAACCTGCATTTTGTGTTTACTCAAGGCTTTGATAGCCAAACAGAAATCGATCGCTACGGCGGTTTCATGGATGACGTTGCCGAACTGGTCGCGGTGAAATACCAAGGCTCACTGAAAGCAGAACATGGCACTGGCCGTAATATGGCGCCTTATGTCGAATTGGAATGGGGCAAAGATGGCTACGCCTTGATGCAACAGATCAAAGCCTTGTTTGATCCAGAAAGACTGCTCAACCCCGGAGTTATTATTAACGACAATCCAAATTCACACATCACCAATTTGAAGCCAATGCCTGCTGCTGACGACCTTGTCGACCGCTGTATTGAATGTGGCTTCTGTGAGCCTGTTTGTCCGTCTCGTACCTTAACCCTATCGCCTCGCCAACGTATCGTGCTGTACCGAGAGCTACAACGTCGCCGTGCTGCAGGTGAAGAAATAGAAGCAAGCGAACTAGAGAAAACCTTCGAATACCAAGGCATTGATACCTGCGCGGCGACAGGCCTGTGTGCAGAGCGTTGCCCTGTGGGAATCAACACCGGTGATTTAATTAAGAAGCTTCGTATTGCCAAATACGAGAAATTCACACCTATCGCTAAGTGGACAGCGGATCATTTCTCGACCACCACTAAACTTACCAAGGCCGGCCTCAAAACCAACCAAGTGGCGAGTAAAGTATTAGGCGCAAATACCGTCGGCAAGCTAACCAACGGCCTGCGCTCAATGACTAAAGGCGCGACACCAATTTGGATGCCTGAGATGCCGCAATCCAATAGTCACTCGCTAGTCTCATCACCAGTGACGGCAGAAAACTCAAGCAATCATAAGAAGGTGGTTTACCTGCCTTCGTGTGCGAGTCGCACCATGGGACAACAGAGTGATGCGGGCGACCAACGTCCTCTAACTGAAGTGACCATGTCTTTGCTTAACAAAGCCGGATTTGAGGTTATTCTTCCGAAGAAGCTAGATGACCAATGTTGTGGCATGCCTTACGACAGCAAGGGAATGACCGATTTAGCCCAATCTAAAGCACAACAACTCGAAGAAGTGCTGTGGCAAGCCAGTCGTCAGGGTGAATACCCAGTATTAATGGATACCAGCCCATGTGCTAAACGCAGTATTGAACAGTTCACCAAACCACTAGAGGTGCTAGAGCCGACAGGGTTTGTGAATCAATACCTGCTTGAGCACCTGACACTTGAGCCGCTGCAAGAAACCGTGATGCTGCATGTGACGTGTAGTTCTCGTCGAATGGGTTTGGAAGGCGCGATGTTGAACCTTGCTAAAGCGTGTACCGAAGAGGTCATCGTTCCTGAGCATATTCAGTGTTGTGGTTGGGCGGGTGACAAAGGTTTTACCACGCCAGAGCTGAATGAGGCGGCAGTGCATCCACTCAAAGAACAAGTGCCGAGCAACTGTACTCGTGGATTCAGCAACAGCCGAACCTGTGAGATCGGTTTGTCACATCACAGTGGTATTCCGTATCAATCCATCTTGTACTTGGTGGACGAAGTGGCGCAGTAGCTTCGCGCTTACTCCGAGTGATGCGCTCTAGCTTAATCGAGTAGGAGGAGGCCTCACGGCCTCCGTCCTCTCACACCACCGTACAAGC
>NZ_JBFSUX010000058.1:0-31831 GCF_041467595.1 Vibrio sp. 10N.247.311.13
CTGAGCCCGTAGAG
Source organism: Vibrio sp. 10N.247.311.13 (assembly GCF_041467595.1). Classification (NCBI taxonomy): domain Bacteria; kingdom Pseudomonadati; phylum Pseudomonadota; class Gammaproteobacteria; order Vibrionales; family Vibrionaceae; genus Vibrio; species Vibrio sp. 10N.247.311.13. The sequence goes on from NZ_JBFSUX010000058.1 coordinate 15, forward strand.
GACTTTCACCTCCTAGATCAACGCCATGCTCGGCGCACAAAAATTAAGGCCAGCAATTTGCTGGCCTTCTTTATTTATATCTCAATCCAAATATAGACTTAAGCAAGCGTACCGTTGATCTCTGCAAGTACAGCAGCAGGGTCTATCGCTTGCGTAATCGGACGACCAATAACAAGGTAGTCTGAACCTGATTCAATCGCTTTAGAAGGCGTCATGATGCGCTTCTGGTCACCAACATCTGCGCCGACAGGACGAATACCTGGAGTAACTAGCTTGAACTCTTGACCAAGTGCACCTTTAAGCAAAGAAGCCTCTTGTGCAGAACATACAACACCGTCTAAGCCAGAGTTTTTCGTTAGAGAAGCCAAGCGCATCACTTGTTGTTGTGGTTCAAGATCCAGACCGATACCCGCTAAGTCAGATTGCTCCATACTGGTGAGTACCGTTACACCGATTAACAGTGGACGATCTTTGCCATAAGGTTCTAAGATTTCGCGAGAAGCCGTCATCATACGCTCACCGCCACTTGCGTGTACGTTCACCATCCAAACACCCAGTTCAGCGGCAGCACGGACTGCTTTTGAACATGTGTTCGGGATGTCGTGGAATTTAAGGTCTAAAAATACTGAGAAACCACGCTTATGTAATTCACGAACAAATTCAGGGCCAAACAGGGTAAACATCTCTTTGCCCACTTTTAGGCGGCAAGATGCTGGGTCAATTCGATCGACAAAGGCTAACGCATCCGCTTGATTATCATAATCCAAGGCTACAATGATTTTTTGGTCGTTCATTTCATCTCCTAACGCAGTTAACTTTCTAAAAATTTCTAATCACCTAAGCAGGTGATAAATAACAGTCATAAAAATGCAGCCCGAAAGCTGCAATTAATAATTTGGTCTTAAAGTGACCACAAATCTATTCACCATCAAGCCCACGAATAGGCTTGATCGTCCCCCACCCTTTACATGAAGGGCAGTGCCAATACAAAGAGTGTGTCGAGAAACCACACTGACGACAACGGTAATGAGGCTTAACCTTAAGCTGTTCACCAACCATAGATTGAAGTGTGGTTAAGCTGTCTTTTGCTCGGCCTTCTTCTGCTTCCGCTAGGTGGTAATCGATTAATCGATAAAAACCTTTCATGGTTGGATTTTTAACAAGCTGCTTTGTCAGTAACTCTTGAGCAGAGCCTACATCTTCATGGTGAGCAACCAATTGCGCCAGCATCAGTTCGGCAGATACACCGGCTTTCTTCTGAATACACGCTTTGAGGAACTCGACCAATTGAGCTTCTTGTCCAAGCTTGTGGTAACACTCAGCAAGGGTTGGCAACACCTCACTGATAAAATCGATATCTTGTTCAAGTACCGATTCAAGACAATCAATTGTCTTTTGGTAATCTTCGTTCGCTAAGTGGAACTTCCCTAGTGCGATACTTGCGCGAACACATTTAGGGTCTTCAGAAAGCGCCTTCTTAAAATGCTGAAGCGCTTTAGAACGATTACCATCGGCTTGTTCTTGCATTGCAAGCTCACACCAGAAATGCGCGACTGTGGCACGCATCTTCATTTTTTTCTTGCCGAGCTTAACTAAGATATTTCCGTAATGGATAGCCTTGTTCCACTCACGGGTCTGCTGATAAATAGCCACCAACTGCTGTAAAGCGCCCTCTTTATGGTCAGGTTCTTCTACAAGTTGTTCAAAGATTTTTTCAGCGCGATCAAGGAAGCCAGAGACCATGTAGTCTTTAGCTAATTGTTGCAGTGCGAGATTTTTCTGATCGAGGGTAAGCCCCGAACGAGAGATGAGATTTTGGTGAATACGAATAGCGCGGTCGACTTCGCCTCGTGAGCGGAACAAGTTGCCCAAAGCCAAGTGAGTATCGATGGTTTCATTGTCTACTTGAAGCAGTTCAATAAAGTGATCAACCGCTTTGTCAGATTGATCTGACAGTAATAGGTTCAAACCCGTCACGTATTGACGGGAGATCTGGTGTGATTGCTTTTGTTTTTCTTGCTGAGCGTTACGATTACCCATATACCAGCCATAAGCGGCTGCGATGGGCAAAAGTAAGAACAGTAACTCTAACATCAAATATAGCCTTTAAGCTTTAGTATCAGCAGCGACCTGCTTTGATTGCTTATTGAGTTGCTTCTTCAAGCGATGAATTTTTAGCTGAGACCGCATGTGCATATTACCAAAGACTAACCAAGCAAGGGCGAAGCCTGAAACGAATACAACACCTAATAAACTTGATAGGTGGAAGTCACCTTGCGCTAGCAGATAGTTGAAATTCACAGTTGTTTGGTTTTGAGAGCCTAAAGCCAGTGCAATTAGGAAAAGTGCGATAACGGCGACTATTTTTATAATTTTCATAGTTCATCACTCATTGGTTGGTTAGCTGTACGATTATGCAGGAAAATTACTAATCAGACCACCATATTATGGTCATAAAAAAGCGGCATACATTATAGTATGCCGCTTTTCTTAATTCCGATAAGTAGGCTACATTCCTGAGTTTACTCGTTCACGCAGCTCTTTACCTGGTTTGAAGTGAGGAACGTATTTACCTTCTAACTCAACCTTGTCACCAGTCTTTGGGTTACGTCCAACACGAGGCTCACGATAATGCAGAGAAAAGCTGCCAAAACCGCGAATTTCGATTCGATCACCACTTTCTAGTGTTGAAGCCATATGCTCTAAAATGTCTTTTACAGCGTCTTCAATTTCTTTTGCAGAAAGATGCGTTTGCTCAGCGCACAGTCTCTCAATCAATTCAGACTTAGTCATAGTTACCCTCGTTGGTTTTCTTTTTAGAAATTATAGACCTATCGGAAAAATAAGCAAAAAAAAAGGAGCCTTACGGCTCCTTTCTTGGCTAGATAGCTATAATTCTCTTAATGAGAAGCTATTATTCGCCTTTAGCAGCTTTGAATGCGTCTGCCATTGCGTTACCGAACGCGCCTTCTTCAGACTTGTTCAGTGAAGCCATTGCTTCTTGCTCATCAGCTTCATCTTTAGCTTTGATAGATAGGTTGATTACGCGGTTCTTACGGTCTACACCAGTGAACTTCGCTTCAACGCTGTCGCCAACGCTTAGGATTAGAGATGCATCTTCGATACGGTCGCGAGAAACTTCAGAAGCGCGGATGTAACCTTCAACGCCTTCGATTAGCTCGATAGTAGCGCCTTTCGCGTCAACTGCAGTAACAGTACCGTTTACAAGAACACCTTTCTTGTTGTCAGCAACGTATGCGTTGAACGGGTCGTTTTCCATTTGCTTAACGCCAAGAGAAATACGCTCACGCTCTGCATCTACTGCTAGAACAACAGCAGAGATTTCGTCGCCTTTCTTGTATTCACGTACAGCTTCTTCGCCGGCAGCGTTCCAAGAAATGTCAGATAGGTGTACAAGACCGTCGATACCGCCTTCTAGACCGATGAAGATACCAAAGTCAGTGATAGACTTGATCTTACCAGTAACTTTGTCGCCCTTAGCTTGCATTTCTGCAAATGACTGCCATGGGTTAGCTTTACACTGTTTCAGACCTAGAGAGATACGACGACGTTCTTCGTCGATATCAAGAACCATAACCTCAACTTCGTCGCCAACATTAACAACTTTAGAAGGGTGGATGTTCTTGTTAGTCCAATCCATTTCAGAAACGTGTACTAGACCTTCAACGCCTTCTTCGATTTCAACGAAGCAGCCGTAGTCAGTTAGGTTTGTAACACGACCAGAAAGCTTGTGACCTTCTGGGTAACGCTTAGCGATTGCTACCCATGGATCTTCGCCTAGTTGCTTAAGACCTAGTGAAACACGAGTGCGCTCACGATCGAACTTAAGAACTTTAACTAGGATTTCGTCACCAACGTTAACGATCTCTGATGGGTGCTTAACGCGCTTCCAAGCCATATCTGTGATATGTAGAAGACCGTCAACACCGCCAAGGTCAACGAATGCACCGTAGTCAGTAAGGTTCTTAACGATACCTTTAACTTCAGTACCTTCTTGTAGAGTTTCAAGAAGTTCGTCACGCTCAACACTGTTTTCAGATTCGATAACAGCACGACGAGAAACAACAACGTTGTTACGCTTCTGGTCTAGCTTGATTACTTTGAACTCTAGCTCTTTGTTTTCTAGGTGAGCAGTGTCACGGATAGGACGTACGTCTACTAGAGAACCAGGAAGGAAAGCACGGATACCGTTAAGTTCAACAGTGAAACCGCCTTTAACTTTACCGTTGATGATACCAACAACAGTTTCAGCTTCTTCGCAAGCTTTCTCAAGTACGATCCAAGCTTCGTGACGCTTAGCTTTCTCACGAGAAAGTTGAGTTTCACCGAAACCATCTTCAACAGCGTCTAGAGCTACGTCTACTTCAGCACCAACTTCAACTTCAAGTTCGCCAGCAGCGTTCTTGAATTGTTCAGCAGGGATAGCAGATTCAGACTTAAGACCAGCGTCTACAAGAACGAAACCGTTCTCGATAGCTACTACAGTACCTTTAACGATGCTGCCTTGTTGGAATTCAGTTTCAGATAGAAACTCTTCAAAGAGTTGAGCAAAAGATTCAGTCATTATTTAATCTTCAATAATTAAACGTCCATGGGTATCCTACCGCATGGGGTTGATAAATTCGCCGGTCATCATCCTTGCGACCAACGTTCGTACTAGCTCGGCGAAATTACCCAGCCAGTTTCGATTCAATATAGTGTAGTGCTTTTTCTACTACCTGCTCAATATTCATTGAGGTGGAATCAAGCACTAGAGCATCCTCTGCAGGGCGAAGTGGCGCCACTGGGCGATTACGATCTCGGTCGTCTCGCTCTTGGATCTCGCTCAAAAGGTCGTCAAATTTAACATCTAACCCCTTCTGTTGCAACTGTTTAAGGCGGCGACTCGCACGCTCTTCAGCACTTGCATCTAAAAATATTTTCGCTTCAGCTTCAGGAAACACAACCGTTCCCATGTCACGGCCATCTGCAACCAAACCAGGCGCAGCGCTGAATGCACGTTGACGACGAAGCAGTGCTTCGCGAACGCGAGGTAAAGCAGCAACTTTTGAAGCCGCCATGCCAGTCTCTTCTTTACGAAGTTCACCAGACACATCTTCACCTTCTAGGATAACCTTAACTAAGTCGCCTTCAGCAACAAACTGCACGTCTAAGTGTGTAGCAAGCGGTACTAAAGCATCCTCTGATTCAGTATCCACACCATGGTGAATTGCCGCTAAAGCCAATACGCGATAGATCGCGCCTGAGTCTAGAAGATGAAAGCCTAGCTTATCTGCTAGCAACATACACAGGGTACCTTTACCTGCACCACTTGGTCCATCAACCGTAATCACTGGGCTTTGAGAAGGCATCTTTTACTCCACGTTTTGTCGTAAGTTTTATTCTGTACTAGCGATTCGCCACTACTTTATAGGCGGCATATTATAGAGAAAAATTGGAACTCGAGCGAGGTAAATCTCAGATAATTCCGTGTTGATGATGCATAAACCAATGCAACTATCTCAATATCCGTTTGCTTAGGTTAATAAGACACGCACGCGCTTTTCGATAGCGCACTTTTCGATAGATAGAAAAAAGCCTCGCAATAGGCAAGGCTCATGATTTTTCATTTTGTAGAGCAAACAAGAATTCGCTCAAAGAAGCTTAACCAATAATAGCTCGAACCGCTTCTAGGTCTTCAGGCGTATCAACACCAGCCGCAGGTGCTTCCGCCGCAACGTCTACGTGGATTTTTTCACCGTACCAAAGTACTCGTAATTGCTCTAGGCACTCAATACGTTCAAGAGTGCTTGGTTCCCAGTTAATGTAGGTATTGATAAAACCCGCTCGGTAAGCATAGATACCAATATGACGAAGCAAAGGAGATTCCGCTGCAGTACCGTTGTTCGCGTAAGCATCGCGATCCCAAGGGATGGTTGCTCGGCTAAAATACAAGGCATAACCGTCTTTATCGGTTACAACTTTAACGGCATTAGGGTTAAACACTTCATCAGCATGAGTGATTTCCACACCTAACGTTGCCATCGGAGCTGTACTGTTAGCAAGATTGTTGGCAACCTGATTAATGATTGAAGGTGGGATAAGTGGCTCATCACCTTGAACATTCACGATAATATGATCATCAGGAATATTCATAACTTCAATCACTTCAGCTAGGCGTTCAGTGCCCGATTCGTGATTCGGTGATGTCATACAAACGGTCGCGCCAAATGCTTTAGCCGCTTTTTCAACTCGAGCGTCGTCGGTAGCGATAATAACGTTATCGGCACCCGCTTTCATTGACTGTTCGTATACCCATTGAATCATCGGCTTTCCACCAATGTCAGCAAGTGGCTTCCCTGGTAAACGGCTCGATTGGTATCTTGCAGGTATAACAACCGTATAAGACATTACTTACCCTCATCCATAGAAACGGTGCGAGCTTCAGGTTCTAAAAGAACAGGAATACCCTCTTTAATTGGGTAAGCAAGGCGATCAATTTTACAAACAAGCTCTTGCTTATCCTTGTCAAAAGTTAGTTTACCTTTACATACAGGGCAAGCAACGATCTCAAGTAGACGGTGATCCATAGTATTCCATAACCTCTTTTATTCTTTTTAAAATTTGCTGTTGCGAATCTTCATCAAACTGCGCAGAAACTGGAAGATACCACCAGTTATCTTGCGCATATTCTTCGCATTTTACAGCGTCTTTTTCTGTCATAATCAGATTCATACCTTTATTAGCTAAGGCATGAAGTTCATCTTTATCAAAATCTTGATGGTCGGCGAAGCCCTGTGTGAAAACCACATCACCATCAAGATCTTCCAATGTTTTAAAAAAGCGCGGTGGGTGGCCAATACCGGCAAAAGCCACCAGCTTGTGTAATTTTGCCACAGACCTTTTCTGACCAGTCTTTAGGTTAACTGCTTGGCTTGGAAGCAAAGACATCGAGAACTCTCGACCGTGCGCTTTACCGCCATTGTTTACCAAAAAGTCGACTTCATCTAAACGAGAAACCGGCTCTCGTAATGGACCTAAAGGAATCAAACTCTCACTACCAAAGCGTCTTGCGCCGTCGATAACTGCAAATTCAATGTCGCGTTCAAGCGCGTAATGCTGAAGGCCATCGTCAGTGATAATCACATCAACGCCTTTGCTCAGCAATGCTTTCACTGCGTTAGCTCGCACAGGGTCGACTGCGACTGGCGCACCAGTTCGCTTACGAATCAAGCGAGGTTCATCACCCGAATGCTCAGCTGGGGTATTTTCATCCAACACCAACGGATAGCTTGGTGCTTTTGCACCGTAGCCACGAGATACGACTCCGGGTTTAAAGCCGTGAGCCTGAAGCATCTCAACTAACCAAATCACAACCGGTGTTTTACCATTTCCACCAGCAGTAATATTGCCCACAACAATAACAGGTAAAGGCGGGCGGTAGGTCTCTTTATTCCCAGAGAGATAAGCGTCACGACGCCGACTACTGATCATTTTGAACAGCAGACTCAGTGGCCACAAAAGCGGCCAGAGAAGATATTTCAACGGGTGATTGTTAAACCAAATCTTTTCGATCACAACAAGACCTAATTTATCCGCTGAACTGAATTCGGTGTAATTGTGCATAAGCACCATCATGCGCGATTAGCTCAGCATGTGCGCCCCTTTCTACAATATGTCCATCATCAACCACTAGAATTTCATCAGCTTGCTCGATGGTAGAGAGTCTGTGTGCGATAACTAATACTGTTTTGTCTTTCTGCAGTTCTTCTAGTGCAGATTGAATAGCTCTCTCTGACTCTGTATCCAGTGCAGACGTTGCCTCATCAAGAATCAAAACCGGTGCATCTCTCAATAGCGCTCGTGCAATCGCAATACGCTGTCTTTGACCACCAGATAGACTCGCGCCATTCTCGCCCACAACCGTATCAATGCCATTTTCCATACCATCGATAAACTCACTTGCATGAGCAAGCTTAGCCGCGTATTCGATCTGTTCACGTGAATACTGTTCTTCTGCTGCGTAAGCGATGTTGTTAGCCACCGTATCGTTAAACAGATGTACATTTTGAGAAACGAGCGCAAAGTGCTCACGCAGATTTCTCAATTCGTAATCACGAATGTCGTGGCCATCAAGCTCAATTGAACCAGAGTCTACGTCATAAAAACGAGTAAATAGGTTGGCAATGGTACTCTTACCCGAACCCGATCGCCCAACAAGCGCAACCGTTTTACCTTTCGGTATATTAAAGCTGACCTTATCAAGTGCTGGTTTTTCTGCACCGTCATAAGTAAACGTGACATCTTTTACTGCAACTTCACCCGTTACAGTTTCAGGTTTCAACGTTCCTTTGTTTTGCTCGGTATCTAGATCCATCAAGCCAAATAGAGTCGTACTCGCAGCCATACCACGTTGGAATTCAGACGTTACGTTAGTTAACGCCTTTAGCGGACGTAATAGACCAAACATTGCAGAGAAGACAACGGTAAACGTACCAGGAGTAAGCTCGGCTTTAATAGAATCGACACTAGCAAGGAATAGAACAACAACAATCGCAACTGATGCGATCATTTGAATAATCGGGTTAGCGGCCGCTTGAGCAGTGATTAACTTCATGCTTTGTTGGCGCATTTGGTTACTAACTTTATCAAAGCGGTGTTTTTCTAGATCTTGACCACCGTAAGTTAGAACCACTTTATGCCCTTTCAGCATTTGTTCAGCTGAAGAAGCAACGTGACCCATGCTAGTTTGCATGTTCTTAGAGATCTTTCTGAATCGCTTCGATACGATACTGATCGCCCACGCAACCAAAGGCGCTACAGCAAATAACACCAAAGATAACTGCCAACTATTCCAGAACATCAGCGTCAACAAGCCAATAATACTTGCACCTTCACGGACAATACTGACTAACGCTTTACTGGTTGCTGCAGACACTTGCTCTGAATCGTAAGTAATTCGAGATAGCAATGCGCCTGTCTGTTCTTTATCGAAGAAAGAAACAGGCATGTGCATGAAATGGCTGAAAATCTTACGACGAATTTCCATCACCACATTGCCAGAGACCCAACTCAAGCAATAGGTTGAAACAAAGCCACTGACGCCACGAACGAACATCATGGCAAAGATAATAAGTGGAAGTGTACGTAAAAAGTCAGATTCAGCATTACCAAAGCCTTCATCAAGTAACGGCTTTAGTAAGGAAATCATATAGGTATCAGAAACGGCATTTATAATAAGCGCAATTACCGCAACACCTAGGCCGGCCTTATATAATCGAATATAAGTCCAAAGTCTTTTAAATGTGACCCAGGTAGTTTCATCTGTTTGTGTTGACATAGAATCGCTTAATTTTCTCACAATAATCTATCTATTCTACTCCCTTACGGAGCATCTGCCTATACCACTGCCCGCCTTGTTGTTCTCTAATCGCATGATATTGCCAACCTTCTTTGCTAAGAGTGATGGTTATTTGTCCGCTTTCTCCAGTATCTAGCCAAGTACTCCCCGCTTCCTGATAACGTTCAATAACAAACTCACTCGGCATTCCCCACTGGTTGCCTTTGGCAAGAGAAGCTATCGCCAGCTGAGGAGACACCGCCTCAATAAACGACTTAATCGATGACGAATCGCTGCCATGATGCGGAACCAACATAACATCACTCCTTAGCTGTTCTCCTTCACGAGCAAGTAACCACTCACTTACCAGTTCAATATCACCAGTGAGCAACATTGAGAAATCAGCACTATGATCTGAGATCTTGACCACACACGAATGTGGGTTATACGCCCTCTTTACTTGCTTAGGCGGCCACAACACCTCAAAAACAACATCTTGCCAGTTCCAAACCTCTCCAATAGTACATGTTTGAATATTAGACGGGGCTTGAGTGATAGATTGGCGTTCTTGAATAATGTTCTGACTGGTTCTTATCCACTTTGGCGTATAGTTCTCAAGTAATGCCGGATAACCACCAGCATGGTCAGAATCGAAATGACTCACAATCACGCCTTCTAATTCATAAATCCCCCGCTGATTCAAAGTAGGAATCAACAAAGACTCAACAACCGAGCCTCCTGGCCACGCATTGCCAAGATCATAAACAACAATCTGATTGTTCTTTTCCAAGACCAAAGACAACCCATGCCCAACATCCAAGATATCAATAGTTAGTTTGTCTTGCTGGGGTTTGCTGAACTCCCACCACAGCACAAACACTGCAGTTACCAATATCGATAATGTTCGCTTGAAATACCGACTAACAAAGCTCAAAAACAAGATAAGGAATACTGATAATGCAATCGTCTGATTATCGACTTGGATCCAAAATCGCTCAGAGAAAGGAAGACTAAATACGAGAGGCTCAAGCGATAAGTCGACTAACTTCCACAGCTGACTGACCAAATCATTGTCTAGCGCTGTTATACCAACCACGCCAGACACTGACTCCGATATTAAGCTTAGAAACATTGCCAGAAACAACAGCGGGATCGTCACCATCGATACCCAAGGCAAAAGGAACAAGTTGTAGAAAACAGAGACTAAACTGACCCCTTTGAAAAACAACATCGAGAAAGGTGCGATAAGGAATGTCAGCATCAGTTGAAGCTTAATAAGTTGGAGTGCGTGGTCGATAAATGTAAAGCTTGAAGCTGAGCGCTGAGTATTACAGGCGATATAGAAAACAGCGCCCAATGCACCAAAGGACAACCAAAAACTGCTCGACAAAGCTGAAAACGGCCAAATCAGCAGAACCACGCACAGACTTAAAGTAACATACCGAAGCAAACTGGTATTTTGCCCACGCCACAAGAAATAACTCGCGATAACGCACATCACCAAAGCTCTCAAAGTTGGCAGCGTGAATCCAGCAAACCAACTATAGAAATACGCCAAGCCGAGCCCGAATATTGTAGGTAACCAAAGAAATGAAGGGGAAAGTAACCTTAATATCTTGCCAATCTGATAGCCGATACCAAAGGCAATCCCAATATGCAGCCCCGAAATAGCCATCAAGTGAATCAGGCCACTGCTTTTAAGCATATCCCACCGCTGAGGCGGAATAAGGTCTCGATATCCAAAACTCAAAGCGATAATGAGATCTTGATTTGCCAGCAGACTTAACCTTTCAAGGCTGGCTTCAAACCATTGGGCGCGTAAGTTGGTGCTAGAATGAATTCGGTACTTGGTATCTGCTCTGTAAGTTGCATTGGCAACCACGCCAGCACTAAACAAGTACTTTTCTCGGTCAAAGCCGGCTTCGTTGAGTTTGCCCCATATCGGCTTTATTGAGGCCGATAAATAGACATCATCTCCAAGCGTTAGCTTGAAAGGAGTAAACAAACGCAATTTTATCAATTGAGGAAAGATTAATTTTTCGCCGCCAATTGATCTGACTACTATTACGCTTTCAAAACCGTGGCTATTTTCACTAAAAAGGCTAACAACCGACGCATTTATGGTAGTATTCTGCCCTGATTGGAATAAGCGACTCGTTTGTATTTCAATCGCATTCCCTAGGCAGATAACTAGTATCAATGCTGTTACTGGACCTCTTGCACTCCGGAAAACGCTATACTTTGTTGGTGCTAGCAGTAACAACAGCATCAATGGTGCCCAAACCCAATGTGGCATCACAGGCCAGAAGCTGGCAGACACAACTGTCGCAGCAAATGAAATCAAGAACCAAGTGTTAAACAAGAGAGTAGCTTCCTCCTATGCCAAGAAAGTTTATCAAACGATTTATGCCTGACCATGATCTAATCAAGCGTCAGAAAGCATTGAAAGTTTTTGGCAATGTTTTGTACAACCCCAACTTATGGTGCCTTAATCGTCGCTCTGCGGCTGGCGCGTTTGCTGTTGGGTTATTCATGGCGTTTGTCCCTCTACCAAGTCAAATGATTATGTCTGCAGGCCTTGCTGTTGCATGTGGCGTTAACCTGCCTTTAGCTGTCGCACTTGTTTGGATCAGTAACCCGGTTACCATGCCTGTTCTCTTCTACTTTGCTTATAAAGTCGGGGCGTTTGTTATGCATGTGCCACCGCAAGCCTTCCATTTCGAATTGTCTTGGGACTTCATCTTGGCGCAAATGAGCACTATAGGGCCTCCGTTCTTATTGGGTTGTCTGATTTGTGGCGTGGTTTCAGCAATGATTGGCTACTTTGGTATTCGCGGTTTATGGCGCTACTCAGTAGTAAGAAGTTGGAAGAAGCGACAAGCAAGGCACTGAACGCCATTTCTTGTTATTCAATCTAACCTTGTATGCGCTTCACTTAAAACGTACACAAGTTAAAATCGGATGAGCTACTTACCTCTGCAAGATTAGCATGTAACGAAAGTCGTAAAGAACACGAATTGAATTCAATAAAAAAGGATCCCACTGGGATCCTTTTTTGTATCGACTGAAAACTGACGGCCTGTTATTTAGGCGAATGCTATTTAGAACTCAGCACTGAGGCTGGATTCAACTTCGCCGCGCGTGATGCTGGGTACCATGTCGCCAGTAAACTCAGCACAATCGCAGTGCCGGAAACCACAACAACATCCGTCATATCAAGTTGTGATGGCAAGAAGTCGACAAAATAGATATCACCGGACAAGAACTGGTGATCGACCAACTTTTCAAGTCCTTTGATTAGTGTCGTGAGATTAAGAGCGACTAGCACACCTATTGCACTGCCCACTAAACTGCCTAACACGCCTGAGAATACGCCCTGCCAAACAAAGATGCGCTTCACAAGGCCGTCTGATGCACCCATGGTTCTTAAAATCGCGATCTCTGATGCTCTGTCTTTTACTGCCATCATTAGCGTCGAGACAATATTGAAACAAGCCACACCAATAACCAGTACCATCACCAGATACATGATGGTACGAACGAGTTGGATATCTCGATACAAGAAACCAAACTTCTGCTGCCAGCTTCGTAGATACACATACACATCAAGCTGATTGCCCACTTCACGCACAATAGAGTTCGCGTTCAGCACATCGGTCACTTTTAAAGAGACTCCAGTTACCGCCTCACCTAAGTTGGCGTAGACCTGAGCATCACCAATCGGAATCAGAGCCAAGCTGTGGTCAATCTGGCCATTAAGCGTCAGCAAGCCAACCACTTTCACTCGAACACGCTTTGGCGCCTGAACCTTCACAGAACCGTTTACCGCTGGAATCATCAAAGTCAGATAATCACCGACTTTCGCACCCAGCACATTCGCTACACCAGAACCTAAGATGATTTGTTGTTGCCCTGCTTTAAACTCACTCCAAGCTTGCTTATCGATAAAACTCGACAGGCTCGATACTTGTTGCTCAAGTTGTGGGTCAACGCCACGAACTTCAATTGCTTTGAGTTCTTTGCCCTTTTCAGCAAGCGCTGTAATTTTTACATAAGGCGCAGCAGCAACGACTTTATCGTGCTTAACCGACTCCTCAATCACGTGCTCCCAACGAGTCACAGGCTCATTCACGCCTTCAAATTCACCATGAGGAATGACAGAAAGTACTCGTGATTGAAGCTCTCGCTCAAAGCCATTCATCGCAGATAAGCCGATAATGATCACCGCGACACCAACCGCAATACCAATGGTCGAAGACAATGAGATGAACGACACCATCTTGTCTCGTTGTTTCGCACGGCTAAATCGGCCGCCTATCAATAGAGATAAAGAGGAAAACACTTAGCTCTCCTCTTTTTCTACGTTGACCAGTAAACCATCTTGCATGTGAAGTTGGCGATCCATCTTACCGGCAAGTTCACCATCGTGAGTCACGACCAAAAAGGCAGTATCGTATTCACGGTTCAGTTCACGCATTAAGTCGTAAATAGACAGTGCGGTGTTATGGTCAAGGTTACCGGTTGGTTCATCCGCCAACACTAGCGCAGGCTTATTCACCAATGCACGAGCAATCGCCACACGTTGCCTCTCGCCACCAGAAAGCTCTGAAGGTCGGTGGTCCACGCGGTGACTCAATCCAACTTTGTCCAACAAACGTTGTGCTTCTTGCTTTGCTTTAGCGGGCTTTTCGCCGCCAATCAATAACGGCATCGCCACGTTTTCTAAAGCTGAAAAGTCAGATAGAAGATGATGGAACTGATACACAAAGCCAAGATGCTGGTTGCGAAGCTTCGCCTGCTTATTCGAACTCAAAGATGCTAAATCTTGACCAAGAAAACTCACACTGCCCGCAGAAGCATCGTCTAATGCGCCTAAGATATGCAGTAAGGTACTTTTGCCCGAGCCAGAGGTACCGATGATTGCTACTAGCTCACCCTTTTCGATGTCAAAGCTGACTCCCTTGAGCACCTCAGTATCTAACGAGCCTTCACGGTACGTTTTACGGATATCATTACATTGAAGAAAATTACTCATAACGAAGGGCCTCAGCAGGTTTCACAGACGATGCACGATAAGAAGGGAATACAGTGGCAATCAGGCTAAGTGCAATAGCCAGAACCACAACAACAGCGATTTGAATTGGGTTAATCAAAATTGGTAACTGTCCACCAAAGGAGAATAGAGCAACGCCCATCGCCTCTAAAATAGTATTAAGGTTCATCGCTAGAGCAACGCCTAACACACCACCAGAGAGCGCACCAATCACGCCACTACTTGCGCCCTGAACCATAAAGATGCCCATCACTTGGCCGTCAGTCATGCCCTGAGTTTTAAGTATCGCGACCTCAGATTGTTTCTCCATCACCACCATAATCAGCGCAGAGATAATATTAAATGCAGCAACCCCGATGATCAGACCAAGCATTAGGCCCATCATGTTTTTCTCCATACGAACCGCTTGGAACAGCTCGCCACGTTGGTCACGCCAATCGCTCCACAACCATCCATCAGGTAAGGGTTGGTTCGATAGTTCCGCGACTTCAAATGGGTCTTCAAAAAACAGTCGCCAACCTGAAATGGTGTCTGACTTATAACGCATCAAACGCCCAGCATCTTGGATATCCGTCACCATAAGTTGGGCATCAATATCCGAGCCCGTATTAAAGATACCAGCTACGGTGAAATTACGTTGGCTAGGAATACGCCCCAATGGTGTGTATTGACTCGCGCTGGTCACCATTAGACGAACTTTGTCGCCCATCGATACTTTTAGGTTTCTCGCCAGAGTATGACCAAGAAACAGCTGATATTGCCCAGCTTGAAGTGAAGACAAGCGACCCGCGATTAAGTGGTCTTGAAGTGGATCATCAGAATTGGGTTGGATGCCAATCAAAAGGCCAGCAGAAAGCTGAGCAGGGCTCTGAATCACTGCCTCACTGCGGACAATCGGTTCAACGTGACCATTAAGCGAGATTTGCTCTGCAAAATTAGGCGCTTGGGCAGAAAGAGAGGTAGTGCCATCTTGCTCATAAACCACCGCTTGAGGAAGAACACCAAGAATTCGGTCTTTTAACTGCGCTTCGAATCCATTCATTACCGATAAAACAGTAACCAAAGACAGCACACCAATGGTGATACCTGCCGTCGACATATAAGAAACAAAACGGCTAAAGCGATCACCTGAACGGCCTTTCAAATAGCGTAGGCCAACAAACAACGAAATAGGATGAAACATACTTTGAACCATCTAAAGGGGATGCGGGTTAATGTAACGGGTATTGCTGTTACTGTGTAGGGGTTAATTGAAAATATAGAGTGAATTAACTCAATTAGTTAGGCTTGAAAAACAGAACCTTGTCAAATAGCCAAATTTCAAACAACTATTTGAGACTTTCAATTAACTGACCTTGATTACTGTGGCCACATAGCGATAATCAATAGATCACTTCAAGGAACTAACGCATGACAGAACAAGAGTTTTTCACCGTTCACCATAGCCTTACCGCTAATATTGAACCAATGGACAGCGGCTTCACTTTACCTTCTCAAATTCAATTCGAATCTGAGATCCCAGCACCATTTGTGGTGGCAAGTGAATTTAGCCAATTGGATCTGTTAGCTGACAGCGCTCGAGCGGAACTGAAAAACAGCGACTTGAAGAATGTCACCAGTTTATTGGATGCACAAAACTCAAAATTAAACCTCTTGTTGAGCTTTATGTTATCGCAGCAAGATGATGAGAAATTTCGCACTCACACCTATTCATTTGGTGCGAGTCAGTTTTCCTGCTTTTCAAAAGCAGACATCGAACCGGGTCGCTTAGTAAAAGCCAAACTTTTTCTAGAGCACCCAGCTGCAGCCATTTATTGCTACGCAGAAGTATTTGCTAGCGAGGCGAAAGACTCAGGTTTCGAAATCAAATTTAAATACGCTCATCTTCGCGATACCGACCAAGACCTGCTCATTAAAGCGGCACTTTATCAACAACAGAAACTCTTGCGTCAACGCTCTCTAGACCGAGATAACAAGTAAATTAACATGACCAAAAAATCCATATTTACACTACCTAAACTTAAAGGTGCCGGTAACAAAAAGCACATCGGTAACCTAGTCGGTTCGTCTCTCGCTCTTGCCATTGCCAAACTCGCAGAGCAACACAACAGCCATACCGTCTTGGCTGTACCCGACCCACAAGTGGCGCTTAAGCTTCAATCTGAAATTGAACAGTTTACGGCACATGAAGTCGCATTATTCCCTGACTGGGAAACGCTGCCATACGATAGCTTCTCGCCGCACCAAGAGATCATCTCAGATCGTATCGCACGCCTTTACGCACTGCCAACACTAAAAGATGGCATCACGATCGTTCCGATCAGCACGTTATTGCAACGCCAGTCACCGCGTGACTTTTTGCTACAACACACGTTAATGGTGAAAACGGGCGATCTCTACTCTTTAGAGAAGCTGCGTCTACAGCTTGAAAAGTCAGGCTATCGTTACGTTGACCAAGTGTTTGGCCCCGGTGAATACGCAAGCCGTGGCTCTATTCTCGATCTGTTCCCAATGGGCAGTAAAGACCCGTATCGAATCGATTTTTTCGATGACGAAATCGACACTATTCGTACTTTCGATCCTGAAAACCAGCGTTCTATTGAAGACATCTCTGAGATCCGCCTGTTACCAGCGCACGAATTCCCAACCTCGGAAACGGCGATTGAAGACTTCCGTATTCGCTGGCGCCAACAGTTTGATGCCCGCCGTGAACCAGAGTCAGTTTACATGCAGGTATCTAAAGGCACATGGCCTGCGGGTATTGAGTACTGGCAGCCTCTATTCTTCGATCACACAGAAACACTGTTTGACTATGTTGCCGATGAAGCGCAACTCTTGGTTCTGGGTGACGTAGAAACCGCGGTTGATTCGTTCCTTACTGATGTCGCTCACCGATACGAACAGCGCGGTGTTGACCCATTACGGCCACTTCTCACGCCTGAACAACTGTGGTTGAAGAAAGACGAGCTGTTCGCTCACTTCAAACAGAAGCCACAAGTTAACCTGAGTCTAGATTCGATTGAAGAGAAAGCAGGCCGCACCAACTTGCCTGTCGTGTCATTACCTGACCTCAGCGTTCAGCATCAAAATAAAGAACCTTTAGCTAACCTAAGAAAGTTCACAGAAGCCTTCGACGGCAAAGTAGTATTTTCGGTTGAATCAGAAGGTCGTCGTGAAGCGCTGAGTGAACTGCTTCGTGGTATTAAAGTACGACCAAGCGAAGTTGAAAACCTCGATGCCTCAATTAAAGGCAAAGACAAGTTCAGCCTCATCCTTGGCTCTGCTGAACACGGTTTTATCCATGAAGAGCAAAACATCGCCCTTATCTGTGAAAGCGACCTGTTGGGTGATCGCGTTGTTCAGCGCCGTAAGAAAGACAAAAAAAGTGTTAACAGCGACACTGTCATTCGTCACTTAGCCGAACTTAAACCGGGTCAACCTGTTGTTCACATTGACCACGGTATTGGTCGCTACATTGGCTTGCAAACACTCGAAGCCGGTGGCATGAAAACCGAATATGTAACGCTTGAGTATCAAAACGATGCCAAGCTCTACGTGCCAGTAGCATCTTTGAACTTAATCGGGCGTTACTCGGGTGGCGCTGAAGATTCAGCACCTCTGCATAAACTCGGTGGCGAAGCATGGCAAAAAGCTCGTAAACGCGCCGCGGAGAAAGTACGTGACGTTGCAGCAGAGCTACTTGATGTTTACGCTAAGCGTGAGCTAAAACCTGGCTACAAGTTTGTACTCGACCGTGGCCAATACGCGACTTTCAAATCTGGCTTTCCGTTTGAAGAGACCGATGACCAAGCGATGGCCATCAATGCCGTTATGTCTGATATGTGCCAAGCCAAAGCCATGGACCGTTTGGTGTGTGGTGATGTTGGCTTTGGTAAAACCGAAGTCGCGATGCGTGCAGCATTCGTTTGTACCGACAACAGCAAACAAGTAGCGGTTTTAGTTCCTACTACTCTACTTGCTCAGCAACACTTCGAAAACTTCCGTGACCGTTTCGCCAACTTGCCGATTCGTGTTGAGGTTCTATCCCGATTCAAATCAGCTAAAGAGCAGAAGTTGATCATGCAAGATGTCGCCGACGGTAAGGTCGATATCTTAGTGGGTACTCACAAGCTACTTTCGAGTGATATTAAGTTTAAAGACCTTGGCTTGCTGGTTGTCGATGAAGAACACCGATTTGGTGTGCGTCAGAAAGAGAAAGTGAAAGCGATGCGTGCGGATGTCGATATTCTAACGCTTACTGCGACACCGATCCCGCGAACGCTGAACATGGCAATGAGTGGCATGCGTGACCTTTCGATCATCGCTACACCACCCGCACGACGCTTGGCAATTAAAACCTTCGTTCGCGAGAGTGATGATGCCATCGTCAGAGAAGCGGTGCTGCGTGAAATCATGCGTGGTGGCCAGGTTTACTTCCTACACAACCAAGTCGACACGATTGAGAAAACAGCAGAGTCATTGCAAAAGCTGATTCCAGAGGCGCGCGTGACTGTAGCTCATGGCCAGATGCGAGAGCGCGAACTGGAACGCATCATGAATGACTTCTACCACCAGCGCTTCAACTTACTGGTGTGTACAACCATCATTGAAACCGGTATCGACGTACCAACGGCAAATACCATCTTGATGGATAGAGCCGATAACCTTGGTTTAGCACAGCTGCACCAATTACGTGGTCGTGTAGGTCGTTCGCACCACCAAGCTTATGCTTACTTGTTAACGCCACACCCTAAAGCAATGACCAAAGATGCGATCAAGCGATTGGATGCGATTGCTTCGCTCGAAGACTTGGGCGCAGGCTTTACCTTAGCAACTCACGATTTAGAGATTCGTGGTGCGGGTGAGCTGTTAGGTGATGAACAGAGTGGTCAAATCCAGTCAGTTGGTTTCACCTTGTACATGGAGATGCTTGAACAAGCGGTTGAAGCATTGAAGGAAGGTCGAGAGCCATCGCTTGATGACCTACTGCGTGAACAAACTGAAATTGAGATGCGTTTGCCAGCACTATTACCAGATGACTACATCCCAGACATCAATACACGTTTGTCTACCTATAAGCGTATTGCGAGTGTGAGTGACTCCGACGAATTGGCAGAGTTGAAAGTCGAGCTGATTGATCGCTTCGGCCTTCTGCCTGATGCAACCAAGAACTTGTTATCAGTTTCTGAGCTAAAATTAGCCGCAGCGTCTATCAAAGCGAAGAAAATTGAAGCCCACGATAAGGGTGGATTCTTAGAATTCTACCCGGATGCTGACATAAACCCGACCTACCTTGTTAAACTGTTGCAATCTCAACCGCAAAAGTTTTCAATGGAAGGACCAACAAAGTTCAAGTTTACGATACCATTGGTCGACAGACGGAAACGAATTCAATTTGTTAGTGATTTATTGGGCGAATTCAGACAAAACTTGCTGCCTTCAGCATAAGACCCAATCCACTTGCACATATAAATTATCCAGCCGGTAGTTCGACTGGAAGACGGAGTAAAAATGAAAAGACTGATCCCACTGCTACTATTGTTCGTCTCACTGCCAAGTTTGGCGCAGAGACAATTTGATATAGAAGTGATCATTTTTAAGCGCGCTGTTGATGCAGAGAAGGTGAACGAATCTTGGCCAAATACACAGCCTAAGATTTCACTTGAACGCGTTGGTTCATTTCAAGATACCCAATACCGAGCAAAGAAAGGCGTTCAAATGCTACCTTACTCGGAATACAAGTTAACGCCTCAGAAAGACAAGCTACGTAAACACGCTGGCTTTGAAGTTCTGATGCATACCGCTTGGCGTCAAGGCGACCAAGGTAAGAGCTCGGCACCTGTTTTCCATATTCAAGCAGGTAAAGATTTCTCTAAACAGTTTAATGCTGATGGCTCTGAAAAAGGCGCAATCACTGCAGGCAGCGCTGATGGGTTCCAAGAAGAGACCATTGATAAGCCACTCTACGAATTAGACGGCAAGCTGCAAATCTACGTTCAGCACTACCTATACGCTGAAACGACATTAGATTTAAAAGCGCCAAGCGTTCGTGAAGTGACTCTACAAGAGCAACAAATTGAGCTAGATTCACCAGTAAGTGGCGCAGAAAGCAACGTCCAGGTGGGCAATCTAACTGAAATTTCTCCGACGGTTGAAGTCCAAGAGTTCCTTAAGAGCTACCGCATGGACCAAAAACGTCGTATGCGCAGTACAGAAACTCATTACCTTGACCACCCACTTCTTGGAATGGTGATTCAAGTTAGACGTGTAGCGCAGTAAATTACTTGCCGATTCGGCTATAATTATATAAATAATTCAATCCGCCCTCCTAGTGAGGGCGTTTTATTAAGTGCTATCTATCTTTATTCTGTACTGACTCTCTTTGCTCAGTACTTACACGTTACTTGGTACGCTCTATGAGCCCTGAATTTCAGATCAACACACAAAATCTTAGCCTTAAAATCATTGAGGCCTCAGATGCTCAAGAATTTTCTCAGCTGGTTAAGTCCTCCCCTAGCTTGCTGCCATGGGTCGACTGGTGTCATAAAGAGTTTTCTATCGTCGAGGCCGAGAAATTTATTCTGGCAACTCGCCTGAACTGGGTGAAAGCCGATGCGTTTGGCTTTGGCATCTTTGAACGAAAAAGCGATAAGTTAGTCGGTATGGTTGCCATTAATGAGCTTTACCACACCTTTAATATGGCGAGTTTAGGTTATTGGGTCGGTGATGACTTTCAAAGGAGAGGGATCGCCAAAGAAGCGATGTTCGCCCTATTTGAATTTTGTTTCGCGCAACTCAAGTTAACGCGTTTGGAGATTGTCTGCGATACCGAGAACCTACCCAGCCAAAAGTTGATCGAGAAGTGTGGCGCTGAGCGAGAAACCATTGCCCAGAATCGATTTCTGTTTAACGGTAAGCCGAAAGATGGCGTGGTTTATTCTGTGCTACCTCCAACGTCTTAACAGCAGAAATGAGTTCAACACCTGCGATAATCCATAATCGACACGATCAAAAAAGAGCTCCGAAGAGCTCTTTTTTATTATCAGCGTAATGCTCTGAGAAGGCTTACCTGATTAGTGAAGCTTTAGGTTTGGACGAAGTACACGGTTAATACGACCAACCAGCATCATCAGTGATGTTTTGATTAAGCCGTGAAGCGCCATCTGGTGCATGCGGTACAAAGAGATGTAAACCACACGAGCAATACGACCTTCGACCATCATCGAGCCTTTCGTCAGGTTACCCATCAAGCTACCTACCGTAGAGAAACGGCTAAGTGAAACTAGCGAGCCTTTGTCTTTGTAGATGTAGTCTTTCAGGTCACGACCGTTCAACTTAGCAATGATGTTGCTGAATGCACAGCTTGCCATTTGGTGAGCCGCTTGTGCACGTGGCGGAACGAATGAACCGTCTGCTTGTGTACATTGCGCCAAGTCACCGATTGCAAAGATGTTGTCATCCAGTGTTGTTTGCAGCGTGTTCTTCACAACCAACTGGTTGATACGGTTGGTTTCAAGACCACCGATATCTTTCATGAAATCTGGTGCTTTGATACCTGCTGCCCATACCATGATTTGAGCTGGGATCTTGTCACCATCTTTGGTTGTTAGGCCGTCAGAATCCGCCTGAGTCACCATCGTATTCGTACGAACGTTCACACCAAGCTTGGTTAGCTCAGAGTGTGCTGCACTTGAAATACGAGGAGGTAGAGCTGGAAGAATACGCTCACCCGCTTCAACTAGGTTTACGTTCAGCTTGCTTGAATCTAGGTCGCCGAAGCCGTAAGTACGAAGTTCTTTAACGGCGTTGTGTAGCTCTGCAGAAAGCTCTACACCAGTTGCACCAGCACCAACAATCGCGATGTCTACCGTGCCTTGACCGTTCTTAGCGTGAAGCTTTAAGAACTGATTGTTCATTTCTGTACGGAAACGGTGTGCTTGCTCTGGGCTATCAAGGAAAATACAGTTGTCACGAACGCCTGGAGTGTTGAAGTCGTTTGACGTTGAGCCTAGCGCCATCACTAGAATATCGTATTCAAGTTCACGGCTTGGCATCAGCAGTTCACCGTGCTCGTCTGTAAGCTCGCTTAGTGCAATCACTTTACGCTCACGATCGATGTCGTTCAGGCTGCCCATTTGGAAATCGAAGTAATGGTTTTTTGCGTGCGCACGGTAGCTTAATGCATCAACACCTTCATCCAGTGAGCCCGTTGCTACTTCATGAAGTAATGGTTTCCATAGGTGGCTTGCTTTACGGTCTACCAGAGTAATCTGGGCACGTTTCTTACGACCTAAAGTGCGGCCTAGCTTAGTTGCTAGTTCTAAACCACCAGCACCGCCGCCTACTACGATAATTTTTGTCACAATGACAATCCTCTACAAAATGAATAAATGGGGTTCGGCTCGATTACTCCAACCGATAAATTCTATGTATCTACTCGGCCTTGAATGCGAAGGCTGTTACAAATTGGGTTACCGCGAAAAAGAATAACGACAGCTCACCGAGTAGTTAGAGGGGTTACAAACAACAAATAATGGTTTGTTGCTTTGCTCACGTGGATAAAAAAGGTGACTACCTGAGAGGCAGAACACAAATTATGGGCAAGTTTTTTCACTCGCTCTCAATTTTTTTTGATATTTGTCAAAATATTTTGCTTGGGAACATTATATATAGCAAAAAGATGACCGCAACAAAAAAATCCTTACCCTCAATGAGGATTCGCGACTAATTAGTTAACGTTTGCGCAAACTGATCTATAAATGCACAAACCGACCGATAAAACATATACAACTACTTTATCAATACCAATCTCTAAGATTCAGATGTGAAAAAGCAGCACTCATTGAGCACTGCTTTTATAAAACATCTGGATTGATTAAGCGTTTTTGAACGCTTTCATTGCTTGAAGATGTTGAGAGATCTTTTTGAATTTATGACTCTCTTTCTCATCCCAGATTACATCATAGTAATCTTCTAGCGCGGCAGCTGTTTTGGTATTGTCGTGAATTTCATCTTCACGAGAAAGCACCACTAAACAGCGTCCTTTGTTTTTCATACGGTACTGAGCAACACATTTAGTTGCGATGTCTTCGTACTCTTCTGGACGGTCAATTCGACCTACCATGTTGTTCTCAGGGTGCAGATTAGGGTTGAACACCACCTGCTTAATCCCACATAAGAAACCAATACGCTCAGACCAAAAACCACCTAAACCTACACCACAAATAATGGGATGCGGATCATCGGATTGCTCTATCACCTTATGCACTTCTTTTAGCAGATGCTGCATATCGTGTTTTGGATGCAAAGTACTGTAGTTGATGAAACGAACGTCATCATCAATGAATTGCAACTGCAGTATTTTTTCGTGATTGCCCGGGCTTGTTGAGTCGAAGCCATGTAGATAGATAATCATTGTACCTCCCCCGTTGAATATTGGTACGTTTTGATCAATCTAACACGAAAAACAAGGTTTTAAAGGTAACAGCTGAGAAATTATATTTTTCACTTCCTAAACGTGATCCTAGCTACATAAAGTGTGACTCAGAGCCTCCGCTTCACGCAGATAACTTTCATCGCCCCAAAGCTGATGAGCAAGTAAATACCATAGCATCGCCATCATCTGGCTTCTTGGTAACCATGCTTCTACACCATCAAGCCAAGGCTGAACATCATGGATTCCTCGCAGCTGACAGTACTTCTCAACCGCTTCTGTGACTGGCGCGCCAGCAACCGCAATGGTTAATGTTAAATCGAGCCTAGGGTCTGCGAGCGCAGCGTATTCCCAATCAATAATCTTAATGCAGTCACTGTTTCTCACTAGGTTATAACCACCTAAGTCAAAATGGCACAAAGACAGGTCAACATTGGTAATACTCGGAGCCACGCGCCACTCTTGATAAATCTTAGTGCAGGCTTCGGTCTTATGAATCGCATCAAGCTGCAGCCAGTAATGGTCGACTCGCGCCGTGAAACTGAATGGTTGCAGTGGTAATCGCGCAGTATTAACCAGATGAACAGAGATCAGCGTTTTCAACAGGTCATCGAGTTCTAGATCTTCGTAAAGTGTCTCACCCGCAATCCACTCAACCAGTAACCCCTGCTCATTCACTACCATTGGGCTTGGCCCGATACCGAGTCGCTCAATGGCAGACAGCACTTGGTACTCTTCATGGCGAGAAATGAAGAACGCTTTGGTGATAGGTGTGGTTGGCCGCCAAACATACGCAGTACCATCGGCATCGACCAACTTCCAACATCGATTGGTCAAACCGCCTGTTAATGTCAGTGCTCTAACTGGAGGCTCAGAAAAGTAACCGTCAAGCGAACTCAAACTGGTATCAAGAAGCTTAGCCTCAGACCAAGAAAAAATTGCCATATTTACTCCCTATAAACGTCTTAACTGCCCTATAAACGTCTTCATTCCCTACAAAAAAGACACTGACCAAAAGCCAGTGTCTCTTAATAAACAGCGCATCATGTGCTGCATTGGCGTACGACCAACCTATATGCAGCCAAGATTAAGCACTGTCAAGCTTATGGTCAGCCAAGACTAGCGCTGTCAAAACTGGCTGCGTTAGTTGGCAAGTAAGCGAAATTAAAGGCCTAGAAGGCTCTTAGATTGTTGCTTACGGATTTCAGTCTCGTCAGCCCACTCAATCAAGCCAGACTCAAGATCCATTAGACGCATCGTCATTTTGTAGTACACGTCTTCATCGCTACCCGCTTTCTTAACGATGCTTGATAGGTTGCCGTACAGCATATACTGAGCACCAACCATTTTACCGAATTGAATTGCTGAGCTTTGGTTTACAAGCTCATCGTTGTTTTGGAAGTTCAGTTGGTCACGAACAGACTCTACACGGTCCATATCAACGAAACGGAACTTACCAGAGTTCAGCATCTTAGTACTGATAGTGTCAGTGATTGACTCAGTATCGATGTGCTCACTTGTTTTGTTCTTGATTCGCTCTACAAACACGATTGGACGCTGTTCACGAGTAATGTAAGACACAGAACCAGACGCCATCATGCTATCGACCATTTCACCCGCAATCGTTTGAAGGTCAGTTGAACCGAAATCGATTGTCGTGGTTTCTACTGCTTGTGCATCACCGTAGCTTACCTTGTTTGAACAACCGCCTAAAATAACCGCTAAACCTAGTAGCGCAATGACACTCTTTTTCATTTTGTTTCCTCAACTTATCACTGAGCGGGGTTACCCACACTCTTAAATTCTTGTATTTACGAATCATGAGACCCGTTTAATCTAACTTACTGCTCTCGGAACTGGACTCTGAACTGAGTCGCTTTCGGGTTTACCGACACTTCCGACAACGAAATACTTTCAAAACCACGAACAATCGCTTGCTTCCAAGGACCTTGTTTAAGGTTGACCTCAAGCCCGGCATCGTCGTACCAGTAAAAACGATAAAGAATATGTTGATCGCCTTTATAGTTACTGTTTAAACGAACGATTCCTCGCGTATGACCGTCGACCAGATCGGTGCGAATATCTTCAACCTGTAAACGGCTGCCCAATACCTTGTCACCAAAGAAAACGTTCTGAGTCAGACTATCGACCCTTACGCCAGCTGTATTATCAGCACAACCAGCCAGAGCCATAACCGCTGCTAAGCTCACTAACCACTTTTTCATTACAGCCTCCCTAGCTGTTTATGCCACATTGTTGCATTGTTTCCTTGTCGAGAAATCCACACCAAGGTGGTCTGCCCTTCTCGAATATCAAAGTCGTACGTTTTAGCGCCCGCTTCCAACGTATATTGACCGCTATTTGCTACAAACGTACTGCTCTTAATCTCTGCAGGTAATGATTGCCAACTGCGAGTGTCTGGTTGCTCTGTCAGTGTGTTCCACACGTTGAACAGAATATTACCGACATCATCGCCTTTGGTTGCTTCTTTTCGAATGCGATCTTTCGCGACTACACGTAGCGCTTGGCGAATAACAATGCTTGTCATACGTTCCGATAGATCGTTCTGCGCCATCGCGTTTACATCAGTGATCAAATGTTCTTGTAGCGGCTGTCCGCTGATTCGCAAGGCAGAAAAACGCTCTACGTTTTGACTTGGGTAATATGGCAGCGCAAGAGAGTATATTGCCCCCTGATCGCGACTGTCATAAACAGGCAAATCCAGTCGCCAACTGTCCATAGCTTGCACAGCGCTCTGCTCTTGAAGAACAATCACTCGCCCTTCACCTGCACTAAGTTTAGAAGGTTGCTTATAGCGTTTTTCTAATGTTGCTAAATCTTGTCGCATCCCTAAACGAGCGGCTGTTGCCATGGTTCTATCGATGATTTCTTGGTTATCTGGCATCACAGCCAAAGCACGACGATAGTCAACGTAGGCGCTGTTTAAATCATTTGACGCTTCATAAAGCAGACCAGACAAGAACATCAGATACGCATTCTGTACTGACTGCAGTTTCTTACCCGCATCAGGGTAATTGGCAAGGATGCTACCCACATTGGCAGACAAGCCTTGCTTCTTCGCATCGCTGGCTGCTTTGTCTAACTCAGCCTCGCGTTGCTTCTTCGCTTGTTCTTGAACTTGGTTGGCGCGACGCATTTCGATCACCGCACCTTCTAAATCGTTTTTCTTGAGGTAATTTAAACCGAGATACAGATGAAGAAAGCCCAACTCGTAATCGGCTGGCACATACTCGGTAATATTGTCATTCACAGCCAACGCACCCACACTGGTTGCACTGTCTGAGATTGAGATCACGGCTTTGCGTTGCTGCTCAGTAACCGCCTGATCAGCCACTTCAAACGAAGCCTTACTCTCAGGGTATTTTTGATCCAGCAGATTAATTCTGCCTCTTTCAAAGTTATCAAGGATGTCGCCTGCCGCGTAATCTGGTAGCTCTTGCTGAGCCTCTGAATAATCTCCAGATTTAACGGCTTGGTAGATCGCTTTGTTTTGTGCGCTGTAATGACTGAACAGGCTTCCTGCAGACATACTCGCACAACCTACGGTCAACGCCGATAACAGGGCAATGGAAGCGAATCTAAACTGTTGCTTCACTTATCGTCTCCGTGCATGTTTAAAATGCCTACTTTATTAGGGTCTGCTGACCTTTAATGGTCTCATTATCAAAACGAAACGCGTTGTAAAAAGGATCTCAAGCCAGTTGAAACCCTACTGATTTAGCCTCTGCCTAGGCGATGCCGATATTCAGACAACAGATAGAACTTAAAGTTGGCATACAAACTACAAATTTTCCAACTAACTACTTGTGTTAACCCACTAATGAGCGCGTTTAAACTAGCTCATTAGCTTTCATTAACTCGTTAGCTTTTCATTAGCTCATTAACTTTTTATTAGCTCATTAATAGGGGGCCAAGTGGACGGCCGCCAACCAAGTGCATGTGAATATGATAAACCTCTTGGCCACCGTGAGAGTTACAGTTCACGATAAGACGATAGCCATCTTCTGCAATGCCCTCTTCTTTTGCTAACTTGCGAGCAACAGTAAACATGCGCCCCATCATCGCTTCATCTTGGACTTCAACATCGTTAGTTGTCGGAATCAGCTTGTTTGGGATGATTAGGATATGGCTTGGCGCGCGAGGGTTAATATCGCGAAATGCGGTTACTAAATCGTCTTGGTATAGTAGATCTGCTGGGATTTCTTTGTTGATGATCTTAGTAAAAATGGTTTCTTCAGCCATGTTTCTCTCCGATAAAACATTTATTTTTTAATGCTTTGAGTATGCGCTATGCCGCATCAAACCACAATAAATCTGCTTTAAAGCATAATAAAAAACACCGTTCAAATCAAAGAAAACGAGCCTTAGCTCTCAAGAATGGCATGTTGGTTATAACTGAGTGCTATTTTTGACGTGTGCGTCATAAAATGCGTAAGCCGAGCTCAATAGAATGCTGATAATTTTGTTAGTTTTACTTTGACCTGACATTAGGTCTGCATTTTTATTTAGGGAGAAAGCCATGAAGGGATCTGTGATCAAGCGTATGTACGCTGGTTTCGCACTGATCATCATCATGTTCGCAGTCACGATAACCATCATGATGAACAGCATGAATCAGATACACAGCAATTTTGAGAGTGTCTCAGAAACCTCATTACCACTTGTCGCGCTTTCAAATCAAACGAGTGTTCAATTGCTTTCTGCTGATAAGTCATTCAAAGATTTCTTAACCACACAAAACGCTGAACGCATGTCTGCAATGCGTACAGAATTTGCTGCATCACAAAACTCGTTT
Organism: Vibrio sp. 10N.247.311.13; assembly: GCF_041467595.1. NCBI lineage: Bacteria > Pseudomonadati > Pseudomonadota > Gammaproteobacteria > Vibrionales > Vibrionaceae > Vibrio > Vibrio sp. 10N.247.311.13. The sequence continues at coordinate 28,657 of NZ_JBFSUX010000058.1, forward strand.
TCAGAAGTTCTCGGTAGTTTAGAAGCGGCAAGCCAAAACAATGCTTCACTTGTTGAACGTATCGCGCAATTAAGAGCAATGGAAGAACGCTACTTCGCCGAAGCTGACGAAGCGATGAACAACTACGTCGCGATGTTCGAAGCACAAGAACAAGTACAAAAAGCGTCTCGTGACTTCCAACGCTTACATTCAGAATTAACCGTTGGTATGAAAGAGTACGTTGCCGACCAAAAAAGCATCTCTGTAAAAGTGATGGCAAAGAGCTACTTCATCAAACTGCAAGACGCAGAAGTTATTACCTCTGATGCACTTGCTAGCTCTGATGTTGCCTTCGTTCAAAAAGCCGTTAACCAAAACAAAAAGGCCGTTACTCATCTTAACTACGCTTATCGAAGTCTATCAACACAACTACCAGCACTTAAAAATGTCTTCGATGAGTCGGTTCAGAAGTTCACCAAAGACGTTGGTCAGAAAGGTGGCGTACTAGACAAACACAACAACTACCTACAAGCCAAACAAGCGTTGTACGTGAACATCGCTAACCTAGCTCTAGAAGTTGACCAAGCGATGGCTGTTTTGGACTCATTCAACGTGACCGCTGAAGAGCAACTTAACTCATCACTCGCTGACGCAAGCAGCATCTACGACAAAGGCCTATTCAACGCGATTGCCATTGGCATTGTTGTGACTGTGTTCGCTGCTGCGATTGGTTACCACATTGCACACAGCGTACGAGAGCCATTAACTCGCATCCTCGGTACATTAGAAGGTCTAACTGAAGGTGATATGACTCAGCGTATCGATATTCGCTACGACAACGAATTCAGCCGCGTGAGCCGTCACATCAACACCTTGGCTGACAACCTGCACAATATCCTTGTGAAGTTGAATGATGCTTCAGATGACTTAACTAAGACTGCAAGCGTCAACCAGAAGACGTCATCTGAAACGCAGGCTCAATTGAACAGCCAACGTGAGCAAACCGCGACTGTTGCGACCGCAATGACAGAGATGTCTCATTCTGTACAAGAAGTGGCGAACAGCGCGCAAAGCTCACTCACCATGGTTCAACAAGTAGAATCGGCTTCTGAGTCTGGTCGTCAGATCATGAACACCAACATCAGCACCATTAATCAGCTTGAAGTTCGCCTTACTGAATCAGTGGGCGCTGTAGGCGAGCTACAACAGATGAGTAGCCAGATTGGTTCAATCCTTGACGTTATTCGTGGTATTGCTGAACAGACCAACCTACTTGCACTTAATGCGGCAATCGAAGCAGCGCGTGCAGGTGAACAAGGTCGTGGTTTTGCAGTCGTTGCCGATGAAGTACGAGTGCTAGCACAGAAGACCACTCAATCAACCTCTGAAATCGAGACTATGATCAGCAATCTGCAATCAAGCTCGAAAACTGCAAGTAACGTAATTGAAAGCTGTATGAGCGATATGGACATGTCGGTTCAACAAGCTTCAAGTGCAAACAGTGCGATGGAAGAGATCCAAGCCTTGATTCTAGAGATCAGCCACATGAGTACACACATCTCTCAAGCAGCCGCTGAGCAGAGTGAAACGTCTGGTGATATTGCACGCAACATCGAAGACATCAACCACATCGCAGATAAGAGTTACCAAGCGATGTCTTCAATTGCGGAGGCAAGCCAAAACCTAACAATTTTGGCGAATCAGCAAGGTGATTTAGTACATCAATTCAAACTATAGATAAATGAAGAATCGATAGATATTTAGTGAGATTGTTGAGACTTCTTACCCAATAGTGGTGACTAATTGAGCTAGGGCAACTTTTATCAAGGGTTGCCCTTGTTTTTTATGAGCTTTGTCATTATATGATTATTAAGGCTTGCTGCTTCCCGTTTTTTCTTTCACCTTTATGAGCGAGCCGCTATTAAGGAATTTATATGGCTGTTCATGTTGGCATTATCGATCAAGACCCCATTCGCTTGCTCACCCCATTACTTGATAACCGGACGGTCAGCACTCACATCGTGTTTATCGGTGACAAAAATCAAGTCAGTATGTACAAACGTTTAGACAGCGTTTTGCACAAGCGCGACATTACGAGTGAGTTTTTCGAAATTCCGACCATCGTAAATACATCTGTCATTAAAGAATCTATCCAAACCCTTGCCGAAGACCTCAAAGCACGCGGTCAAGAAGTGAAGCTCAACGCAAGTTGTGGCCTCCGTCACCGCCTACTTTCTGTGTACGAAGTATTCCGTACTTACCACTGGCCAATCTTCGTGGTTGAACCAAATAGCGACAAGCTTTGCTGGTTGTACCCTAATGGTAAAGAAGACGCACAAGTTCAAGACCGCATCACTATCGACGACTACCTAACTGTGTTCGGTGCTCGCGGTGAATTCAGCGATGTTCAGCTGTCTCCGCAACTGGATCAGAAACTTTATGAACTGGGTGAACGTTGGGCAAGTAACGCACTCGAACTAGGCCCTGGCCTTGCGACATTGAACTACCTAGCAACGACCTGCCGTAAAGAACAAAAACTTGATGTAGGCCTATCTGAGAAGCAACAAGGCTATCGCGAGCTCAACATGCTGCTGAGCGATTTGGTTGAAGCTAAAATTGCGACATACGACAATGGTATTTTGACCTTTGCCAACGAAGACGCGCGCCGCTTCTCAAACGGTGAATGGCTTGAAACATTGGTTCACAGCACAGTTAAGCAGATCCAAGATGACATGCCGACCATTCAAGACCGTTCTTTGAATGTTCAGGTATACCGTCAACTGGGTGAACGTGAGGTTCGTAACGAGCTTGATGTTGCCTCTGTGGTGAACAATAAGCTGCACATCATCGAATGTAAGACCAAAGGCATGCGTGATGATGGTGATGACACCTTGTACAAACTGGAATCGCTTAGAGACCTGCTAGGTGGCCTACAAGCACGTGCAATGTTAGTGAGCTTCCGCCCTCTTCGCCATAACGACATCACACGAGCTGAAGATCTTGGCCTTGCATTGATTGGCCCTGACGAATTGAAAGATCTTAAAACACACCTAACGGCATGGTTTACAGCTGCGGGTGGCAGTGAAGATCTAGAGTACTAAAAACCAATAAGCTCATGAGAGCTCAATGCTCTTAAGCAGATTGTTGAACGAAGCCGCTACGCGGCAGAGTAAAGCGAGTGCGAACCATACTCTTG
>NZ_JBFSUX010000059.1:0-31312 GCF_041467595.1 Vibrio sp. 10N.247.311.13
CAAATTATAACTCTTTACCATGCTGTTCAAAAAACACTCACGAAAGATCAACACGACCTAGCAAACGCTTTAAAACTGGCTGGTGATTACTCGTCGTCCACTTTTGGTGCGACTTTCTTCTTAGGGATAAACACGGTATCACCCACGGCCACATTTTGGTGGAAGCTCTTATCGCGCTTAACTGGTTTCTTCGGCGTTTTCTTCGCTTGAGTGTTGGTCTTCTTCTTAGCAGGACCGCCTTTAGCAAACGCAGGTTTACGTGGCTTAATGCCTTTGAATTTACCTTTTAGGCCTTCAAGTACAGAGAAGGTCAAATCTTGTTGAAGGTAAAGTTCAACACGCTTGAAGCTGTCCCAGTCTTTTGGACCAACCAAAGAAATCGCATCGCCTTTGTTACCCGCACGGCCAGTACGACCTACACGGTGCACGTACTCTTCCGTATGCTTAGGCATATCAAAGTTGATAACGTGGCTCACGTTTGGAATATCAATACCACGTGAAGCAACATCGGTAGTTACCAAGATCTTGTAAACCGCACGCTCGAACTGGCTCATAATAGCATTACGTTGCGTTTGGTTTAGGTTACCACTCAGTGCTACCGCTTTAAGCTTCTTCTCGTTCAACTTATCTGTTAAACGGTCAGTATCAGCGCGTGTTGCAGTGAAGATCATCACCTGACGGTATTCAGCTTCTTCAATCACACGATCCAAAATCGCTTCTTTATGATCGAGGTGGTCACACAGGTAGAACTTCTGAGTGATATCAAGGTGCTGCTCGTTAGAAACACCAACAGAGATACGCTTGGGTGCGTCTAGCATTTCATTTGCAATGCCATTCACTTCAGCGTGATCAAGCGTCGCAGAGAACATCAACGTTTGACGACGACGGTGCTTAGCTGCATTCGCAATGCGACGCAATTCAGGTGCGAAACCTAAATCCAGCATACGGTCAGCTTCATCAAGAATTAGCGTTTCAACACCATCTAAAAACAGTGAGCGGTGCTCAAGGTGATCGGCCAGACGACCTGGAGTCGCAACAATAAAACGAGGGTACTTACGCAGGGCTTTAACCTGGTCGTTAAAGTTTTCACCACCCAAGATAAGTGTGGCTTCGTAAGACAGACCGCCAAGCATGCTACGCAGCTCGCCGTAAACTTGTTTTGCTAGCTCACGAGTAGGAGCCAAAATTACACCACGAGGATCTTTAGCAGAAAACGCTTTTGTTTTTAATGCTTTATGTATCATCGGCAACACAAACGCCAATGTTTTACCTGATCCCGTTTTTGATGAAGCCAATAGATCCTTACCAGCAATAGCAACAGGGATCGCTTTTGATTGGATCTCTGTCGCCTTCTTGAAGTCGTAATGTTTTAAGTTCTTCAGTAAGCGGTTATCTAAGCCTAAATCTTTAAAGTGCAAAGGACTCTCCAGTCATGATGGTATTGAATAAAATTAATTTAACGTGACATGATACCGCGAAAGTACTTTATAAGGATAGAGATCACAGTAAATTTATCCCTTTATCTATCTTTAGCTAGAACAACGTATGCATTGCTAGCAAAGGGATAGCTCTCCAAAAACACCTTCAAGTCGTCTCTAAATCCTTCATCTCATAAATGAGACACAACGTGATACTTAGCTAATTAACTCAAAAATTTAGCAATTTCTTTAGTTATTGTTTTTGCAGTTAAAAAATTAGTCGCTACAATCATTAATGAAGCGACTATATGATAAAGAATGTATAGCGCATCTTTTGATGATAAATAAGCAAGGAGTTCTTATGAATAAGACGTTAATCGCAGCTGCAGCATCAGTTTTCATTTTAGCCGGTTGTTCTTCAGAACCAGAAGAAGCTGCAGTGTCAGAAATGGATCAACTAACTAACCAAGTGGCGCAACTTACAAGCGAAGTTGAAGCACTTAAGAGTGACAAAGCAGCCGCAGAAATGAAGGCTCAAGAAGCAGAAGCAGCCGCTATGGCAGCGAAAGAAGAAGCGGATCGTGCTAACGAACGCATCGACAACATCGCTGAGTCTTACACTAAGTAGTTTGAGATCTAATCGCGATTAAGCTGTAGATTAAATAAGTCGCAAAAAGCAGTATATAGACAGCACCACTTCTTATCGGATGTGGTGCTTTTTTTGGGTGACACTAATGCGAGTAAACAAGATAAAACCGCCCCTTGTTGCAGAAGAGGCAATCGAATTAAAACTCAATCACAGGTGGTGCTATCTCTACAGGTACGCCGTTTTGAGCAAAGATAACCGCTTTCGCCTTTGAATTTGGCAGTTCTGCGTCTTCAAGCCACCATTTTAGTTCCACAGGGATCTGTAATGATTTCTTTGAACCATCACTTCGAGTTAATGGCTCGTGCGCTTCTACAAACACACTTCTATCAGGCTCTAATGACACCTTAATCGGCTCATTGATAATGGTGACCTGTTCACCACGGTTCACTTGCTCAAACAGCCACTCAATGTCTTTAGGTTCCATTCGGATACAACCAGAGCTAACTCGTAAACCTATCCCGAAATCTTTGTTTGTACCATGGATCAAATAGTCGCCAGCGCCATAAGCAAGCCTCAAAGCGTACTCTCCCAATGGATTTTCCGGCCCGGCAGGAACCACTCTCGGTAATTCAATGCCCTTTTCAAGATACTCGTTGCGGATTGAATTTGGTGGCGTCCATGTTGGATTCGGTCTTTTTTGGCTTATCTTGGTGATCATCTCGGGAGTATCACGCCCCACTCGACCGATGCCGACAGGGAAAACATGCACCTGATTTTTCTCAGGCTCAAAGTAATACAACCTTAGCTCAGCAAGATTGATGACAATCCCCTTTCTTGGGGTGTCAGGCAAAATCAAGCGGCTAGGAATGCTTAACACATAGCCTTCCGCGGGAAGAAAAGGATCCACCCCTTTGTTGGCTGCCATTAAAGAGAGAAAACCAATATCGTATTGCTTGGCAATGATGGCCAAGGTTTCGCCCGCCGCCACTTCATGCTGCTGGATTCTGCCCACAATGCGGCTTTCTGTCGGTGGCAATTCAAAGGTTGCAGCAGACACCCACGATGAAGCTATCCCGCTGGCAAGCAAAGTAGTTCTTACAACAAGCGACGCCGCCCTGTGGAGTCGTGTTTTCATTGACTGCAAAGGCGTCGAGTTAACGCAATACGACATACAAATCCTTGGTTTGTCTTTTATCAAAGTTTAGATTATCTCTGATCAAACGTCTCTACAACGTATTGTTGTCTCGAAACTAATAGGCAACAAGTTTATATGTAAGCCTTTTCTTCTCATTCACTTGCAATTTACCCATACAAAATCGATTGCCTTTACGCTTTCAACATATTTGGTTATCAATATTAATAAAACTATAATGGCAGACCTATTTTGTGACTAAAGTCTCATGGAGCCACGTTCTAACTCGCTAATATTGCCTCAACAAAACGAATTCAATTCAACAGAATCGGTAATTGATTAAATCCTGTTCCTATAATTACCGTTTAAACTTTGGAGAACGACCATGGCTACACCTCATATTAATGCTCAAGCTGGTGATTTCGCAGAAACAGTACTTATGCCGGGCGACCCGCTTCGCGCAAAATACATTGCAGAAACATTCCTTGATGACGTGAAGCAAGTTTGTGACGTTCGCAACATGTTTGGCTACACAGGCACTTACAAAGGTAAGAAAGTTTCTGTAATGGGCCACGGTATGGGTATCCCATCATGCTGCATCTACGTACACGAGCTAATCGCTGAGTTCGGCGTGAAAAACGTTATTCGTGTAGGTAGCTGTGGCGCGGTACGTGACGACGTTAAACTAATGGACGTTGTTATCGGCATGGGTGCATCTACTGACTCAAAAGTAAACCGCATTCGTTTCAACAACCACGACTTCGCTGCTATCGCTGATTTCGGTCTTCTAGAAGAAGCAGTAAACCAAGCTCGTGCACAAGAAGTTCCAGTTAAAGTTGGTAACGTATTCTCTGCAGACCTTTTCTACACTCCAGAAGCTGACCTTTTCGAAAAAATGGAAAAGCTAGGCATCCTAGGTGTTGATATGGAAGCGGCTGGTATCTACGGCGTTGCTGCAGACCTTGGTGCTAAAGCACTAACTATCCTAACAGTATCTGACCACATCATCCGTGGTGAAAAACTAAGTTCTGAAGAGCGTCAAAAGTCTTTCAACGACATGATGAAAGTTGCTCTAGAGACAGCAATCAACATCTAACGATTTGATAAAAGATACATTGAAAAGCGTTACCCCGCAGCCAGGCTCGCTTGGCTGCTCAAATAATCCCGAGGGGGAGATCGTGTCTAACGACAAGCTGCCAAAAGATGCGGATGGTTTGCAACTCAACTTTTGTAAAACATTGGCGTGTGACAACTTTGGCTTGAGCGATGCAAAACGGTATGTTTTGCAACACGCGAACCCTAAGCGTCCAGCGATGGTTTGTCGTGAATGTGGAGCTTTCCCCCCCTTACTTAACAATCGTGAAGTGTTAAGCGAACTTCATCGCCTAAGACAACTTCACAGCGACGGGCTCCCTGCTTGTCGTAATGATGATTGCGATAACTTCGGCTTATCGGTTCATACCCATAAACATCTTTATCATGCCTTCGGCTACAGTGGCGACAGGCAGCGTTATCGATGCAAAGACTGCCAAACAACCTTCGTTGATAAATGGTCTGGATCCAATAAAAAACTCCAATTTCAAGAGAACCTCATGGGCTTACTGTTCATGGGCTATTCCGTACGTGAAATCTGCCGAAAATTAGAGATCAACCCAAAGACTTTCTATGATCATGTTGACCATATCGCGAGCCGTTGTCGTCGTAAATTAGCGATGATCGATGCACGATGGGTTAACCATGCGAAAGATTACGAGTTCGCATCTCACTACCAGCGTCTGCAACCACAAAGTAACAACGGTGTGGTGTGGATAGCGACGGGCGAGGCGCATTCTGGCTATATACTTTGCCAACACGTTAACTACTCTCAAAATGAAGAACCATCAGGAAACGTCGACCATAACCCTTATGATGATGTGGCACGATTTGTATCCAAAGAGCACTCTTCAGAAGCAAATCTCGAACTGCCTCAGCCCTCTGACAAACTAAAAGAGCGCATTGAACAGCAGTACCAAGTGATTCTTGCGAGAGGTAACGTTGAGGACCCTATGGGTAACCTCACCACATTTAGTTACCCTTCAAAAGGCGCTCTCATTCGACCGCCTTATACCTCTTATGCTCACTTCTTACATGTGTTGGATATGTGTAACGAAGACAAGCATGTCGCCATCTATATGCCACAAGATCCATTACTAAGATCTGCCGCTTTAAGTGTATGTTTGCCGCGCATTCAGAGTCAAAATATTGACCTCATGTATGTCGAAGAAGATTCAGGCTGGCAAGACGACCAAAGTTTTGAAAAGATCGACATCGTTCACATGAGTTGGTGGCGAGATCGCTGGGCTATTGCCAATCAGGGTGATAACCAGAAAGGTATCTGCTACCTAACCGGTAACAATCCAGAACCAAAACAGTGGTTTAACACAGCCTCAATTCAACAAACTAAGTTCTATCAACAGCGCTTTCAGTTGTTATTTGATAGCTTTATTAATGAGCCCAGACGTAAGCTTCGTCCTGGGGGCATTCTTCCATTGCTCGACATATTTAGAGCTTGGCACAATCTGTGCTACCAAGATAAGCAAGGGCTCACGGCAGCACAACGCTTAGGCGTAGGGGAGCTGCCATTAACTCTAAAGCAACTACTTTCATAGCAACAAAGCCTCTAGGTAATTATTCGGGAACTCATTGATTTTAAAGCGACAACATGAGGTAACACCCATAATTAGAAAAGATCGATGTTCCTTTGACGCTCTACGAAAGATAATTGGTGCTTATCTCAAATTACACTCTTATAATGATTGTGTTATCAATATGTTCGATAATCATGGATGTAAGTCTTGGACAAAAATCAGTACCTTCTTGAAACAGAATTAGAAAAACTCAAAACTCGTGTCGACTCTGAGCCATCGGTGATCCTAGAGATTGCCCAACAGTGCCTAGTCCGATCAGAGCAAGTTCTGTTTGAAGAGGGTGCCATCCAGTCATTAATGTTAATGGCAAGATGTAGCTGGAACCTGATGGATTACCAAAAAGGTTTAAAATACATCAAGGAAGCCTACAAGCGCCAAAGCCGATTAGATACCGACCTTTTTCTCCCTGAAATCCTCCATTTACACGCGCTCCAGTTCTGGGGACAAGCCAAGTACTATTCCGCCCAACAGTTCTGGATCAATGCTTTAGAGCAGTCCGCGTTGGTTGATGAAGTCGAAATTCAAATTGAATGCCTCATTGGCCTTGGCAATATTTGGCGGATGACCCACGAATATAAACTTGCACGTTCTACCCACCAGCTTGCCGTTAAAGTTGCTAACAACAGCCGCATTGGTTGGTTAGAGGGTAAAGCCAGAATACTGCTTGCGTGGGATTACTACCTGCTCAACAACTATGTTGAAATGCTGTCGGTATTGGACGGTGCAGAAGAAGCATTAAAAGACCATAAAGATAACACTTGGCATGCAGAGGTATGGGACTTTCGAGGCCTTGCCCTACTTGGTCTTGAACGCTTAGATGACGCGGAGCGCGCCACGGCCAAAGCGCACAATCTGGCAGTTGAACACAACCTAGTTTGGATGAAGGCGCACTCATACATCAGCCGAGCTAGATTGGAGCTCCTGAGAAAAAGACCAGAACAAGCGGCGGAATTACTGAGGCTCGCAGAACAATCCGCAAACGAGTTCGATAATGGCGAGTTGCTGAGCCAAATCTGTTACCAACAATCCTTGGTGGCGGAAGAAAACCAAGACTTCCAAGCCGCGCTCGTCGCCTTTAAAAAGTACCGTCAATATTCTATCGGCATGCTCAAAGAGCAAACGACACGTGTCGGTTTGGACAAAGCACGCAGTTCAAAACGCCAGCTTGAACAGAGAGCACGAAAACTGATTAACCGTATTCGCGGTCAACACGAGTACGACCCTGAGAAGCACCTCTCTTATGTTGTCTCTGAAACCTTTTGGTGGGAAAAATTGGTGCTGTTCAAGACAGAGCTTAAACGTTCAAACCACAGCATCATTATGTTCCATCATGTCGATACTGATTACTTAGATGTCTGTACCGAGATTGCTCATGCTTTATGTAACCAGAATGACTTCATCGCAAGGCTAAGTTCTGAACGTGTGGCCCTTATGCTTTCCGAAAAAGGCGAAGCCGCAGAGAAAACCTTCCAAACTCTCAGCACCATGCTCGATATCTATCCATGGCATAGAAAAGGATTAAAAGGTTCGAAACCAAGCGTCAGCCTCAATGATATTTTGACGTTCCCGTTCACGCTTGAACAACTCGAAGAAGACGATGCTGAGGTAATAGAATAATGGAAACTCTATTAAGCAAGATCACAGACGCCGGTTTAGACCCTTCATCAGTATCAGGTGAAGAAGCGATCATCTTCTGGAACCACATTCGTCAGCACGTTTCGACGACGCAAACAGAGCAAGCACACTGCTATATCATTAGCTCTGAGTACCGTGCTGAGTTACAACAAAATCAAACCAGCATCGAAGAGTTGAGACGAGCACTCGATCTGCTCCACCTTCCTGCCGATATCGAAGATATTCTGACAGTCAAAACCAGTTTAAGTGACCGCTTAGTTGAAACTGGTGATTACACCTCAGCACTCAATGAATTCGTCAGTTCATCGACTATCGCGGTTGAACACGGTCATATCGATGAGTATGTATTAGCTATTTTAGGCATGGGCAACCTGTGTGATTCCTATGGCGATCACAACAGAGCACTTCGTTACTACCAAAAAATCAGCAGCATAGACCATGCGATAAGCAGTCGCTCACTTCGCCTCAAATTCAAGCTGCATATGGTAGCAAGCCTACTTCTACTCAATCGCATTACAGCAGCCAGCGATTTACTGAATGAGTGCGAAGAACTGAGTATTTTGGTCAGTGACAAGTTGCTCACAGCTCAAATACTGCTTTACCAAGCAAAGGTGCTGCGCGCTAAGAAAAAACACCATGAAGCGCTACGCTGTCTGTCTAAGATTCAATACCCAGCCAACAGCACTCAAGCAAGCTGGCTTGCAACCATGACTCGTCTAGAGCTCGCACATTGCCTAAGTGCAACCGGCAAGCAAGACTACGCGAGCATGATTTTGTCGAGCACAGACAAACGCGTGAAAGCCTACTCGTCGCCAGTACTTGCAAAACGATTCTACGATTCGCTGAGTGATGTGTGTATGAATCAAGGGCGTTTTCAAGAAGCGCTAAGCTATGAGAAAAAAGGCTACCGAATTGAAACCGATCTGATGAAGCAGATCCCGATCAGTGAACTCGGTGCAAGCCAACTACGCCGCCTGTCCCGTTTTGAATTACAACTCAAACTCATTCTCTCTGAACAAGAGAACAAAGAGCTCAAAGAGACAACGGAACAACACAAGAATGCGGTTGCTCAGCTTCAACAAGACGTATTCACCGATCCATTGACAGGGTTACACAACCGCCGCTGGTTAGATGTGAAACTGAAAGACATGCTGCTGCACGATACCTCTTTCGCGCTGATGGTTATTGATATTGACCACTTCAAGTCTATCAATGATGAACTGAGTCACTTAGTGGGCGATAAAGCGATTGTTAGTGTGTCTCAAGAGCTACGTTCATACTTTAAGTTTAGAGGCGCGTCATGTGTCAGATTTGGTGGAGAAGAGTTCCTCGTCATTCTAGAGAACACTGATCTTCCGAAGGCAGAAATGCACTCTGAAAATTATCGAGAGCGCATCTTCCAATTTGGATGGCATGAAATACTTGGGGAGCGTGGTTTGACCGTGAGTATTGGTATCACTTTGCATCGTGACGGAGAGAATACTCAACGCACCTTCTACCGTGCGGATAAAGCGCTATACCGAGCTAAAGCCAACGGCCGGAATCAAGTGTGTATAGAGTAGTGGCATATAGCTCTGTAGCTTAGGCCAACTGCTTATTGATAAAAGAACAGAGAAATACCAGCAAGGGCGGCAAGTGTGCCTATGATACTTTGCTTTGACACCTTCTCCCCTTTCAGCGCATAAATCACCAAAATAAAGACCGGGCTGGTCGCTATCAACGTTTGTGCAATCGCAGGGTTAGCATTCTTCAACGCCACTTGTTGAAGCCATAGAGCGAGAAACGTCCCGACAAAGATTGCTCCTAATAACCACAGTTTATCGAGCTTGGTCATTTCCCATAAATCTCTTTTTATCGATGAATACGGCTTCTTTTCAACGAAAGGGATAATCAGCATCACAGCAAACACGCCAATCGTCAGGCGAATCAAAGCACCTAACAATGGTGGGATATCACCCGCCACTAACGCGTAATGAGAAATAACCACACCAGATGCCTGACAGACACTCGCCACAAGCCCATAACCAATGCCACCCCACTGCGCTTTGTTATTCGATTCACCGCTCGCCGATTTTGATGGCTGGAAGACAACGAAGGTCACCGCTAGTGTTGTAATCACGACACCGAGCCAACTTTGCACTGTCAATACAGCGCCCAGGAACATTAATGCCAGCACACCAGAAAGAGGCGGGGCTAAAGATTCCAGTAACAGCGTCTTATTGGCACCGATTCTTTTCAACGCCGCAAAATAGGCGCTATCTCCAATCGCAATGCCAATCACACCTGAAATTGCCAATATCAGAAAATGGTTGGTACTCAGTTCAAACTCCGGCATCGGAATAAGAGGCATCACCAGCAACATCATCCCTGACGCCACTACACCCTTAACAATGTTCAATTGCATCGCAGAGAAGCGATGACCAAACTGTCCATAAATCCATGTCGCACACGCCCACACAATCGCAGCACCAATAGCCGCCAATTCACCTATATACATCCGTGTTTATCCTTTGTGGTTGTGCACGTCATTTAGAATCGTAGCTGTCATCATTTCAGCTAAAATACCAACCAGAAAGCCGAAATAGCCTCTTCAAACGCGATGAGATTTATAAGATTCGTCAATGGTTTTGCTCACATTAGAAGCGAACACTCATTATTTATAACTCAGCAAATCATTTTTATAACAATTACTTGGATGATAGCGTACTATATTTATAACTAACATCTAACATTACAAGGATCTGTTATGTTTTTAGACTACTTTGCACTCGGCTTACTCATTTTCGTTGCTCTAGTCATCTTTTACGGCATCATCGTTATTCACGATATCCCTTATGAAATAGCCAAAGAACGTAATCATCCTCACCAAGACGCAATTCACGTCTCAGGCTGGGTTAGCCTATTCACTTTGCACACAATTTGGCCCTTTCTATGGATTTGGGCAACATTATGGCGGAAAGACCGAGGCTGGGGCTTCGAAAAACTCGAAGAAGAGCAGCACGATATTCATCACCGAGTGGATGTTTTAATCGATCAAGTTAGCACCCTTCAAGAAGAGATCGCACAGCTCAAACAAGCAAATACTAAACAAAGCAGCACAAAAAAAGAGTCAAACAACGTTCAAGATCAGGAGGCTAAGTAATGGATTTACTACTGATAATGACCTACGCGGCACTTTGTATCACTATTTTCAAAGTATTTAATATCCCACTAAACAAATGGACAGTGCCTACCGCAGTGCTCGGTGGTGTGGTCATCGTAGGAACATTGATCCTATTAATGAACTACAACCATCCTTTCACACAACTTGGCAACCAAGTTTACTCAACGACTCCAATTGTTTCAGGCGTTAGAGGTAAAGTCATTGAGGTTCCTGTTGAGGCGAATTCTCCTTTAAAGAAAGGAGACATCCTCTTTAAAATTGACCCTATCCCTTTTGAAGCAGAAGTCGCCAAGCTCGAAGCGAAAGTAAAAGAAGCAAGCCAAGGAGCACTTGGGCTTGAATCTCAAGTTGCTGAAGCTGAAGCTGCTAAAATCAAAGCGATTGCAGAAAGAGACAAAGCGCAACGCGAATTTTCTCGTTATAAGCGTGGCTTTGAAAGTGGTGCGTTTACCGAACAACAATTGGATACTCGTAGACAAGCTTATAAGGCATCGGAAGCAGCAGTAAAAGTAGCAGAAGCAAGTCAACAACAAGCTCAGATCGCTCTAAATTCTGAAATTGGTGGCGAGAACACCGCAGTGGCAGGATTACTTGCAGACTTACGTAAGGCTCAATTCAACCTTGACCAAACGGTCGTGAGAGCACCAACGGATGGATATGTTACACAACTAGCACTGCGTCCAGGCGTAATGGCTGTACCGCTACCTCTTGCTCCTGTCATGACATTTGTCCATACGGAAGAAAAATACTACATCGCAGCATTCAGACAAAACTCATTGCAACGACTGCATCCTGGTTTCGAAGCTGAATTTTTATTCAGAGCACTACCAGGCAAGATTTTCAAAGGACGCATTGATGAAATAATCCCAGCTATTGGTGAGAGTCAAATTCAAGCGCGCGGGACACTTATTGGTACCAATGCACTTCGTACTAATGGACGCGTATTTGCTAAAATGACCATCACTGATGACCTGTCTGACTACCAATTACCTATGGGTACCGCGGTTGAAGTTGCCGTTTATTCTGACAGCTTCACCCACGTTTCAATCATGCGCAAGGTCCTTATTCGCATGAAGAGTTGGCAAAACTATCTATACCTAGACCACTAAACGGTCAAAGGTACGTGACGAACCCGCTTAACACATAGTTAAGACGAATGAAAAAGTCAGACTCGCTCTGGCTTTTTTGTTGCTGGATTAACCGTAAAATTACGCTTTTTACACGATATTTAGGTGTTCAGATGGAATTTTAGACATCTAGACACTTACCTTCCCTTATGAAAGGGTTCTACTGTATAATGCGCGCCTTATTTTTTATATTTGCCCAAAAAACGTTCTCATTGAGACGCATATTAATAATGGCGAATATTTATTCTTTATTTTGCTTTATTTTTCAGAATTCGAGGTTATCTATGAACTTTTCAGCTAAAACAGTGGTCGTTATCGCCATTGGCGCGGCACTGTACGGCATTGGTGGTTTACCTATGTTTGGTGTCCCAGTGTTTGCTAACACGACATTGAAACCAGCAATGGCAGTTCTAGCACTGTTTTCTGTTTTGTTCGGCCCTATTGTTGGCTTCTTAGTTGGCTTTATCGGTCACTGGGTAACGGATCTGTTCGCAGGCTGGGGTGTGTGGTTAACTTGGGTTTTAGGCTCAGGTATCGTAGGCATGGTTATCGGCTTATTCCCGATGTTGACCAAGAACCGCCTTCAGCAAGGTGAGTTGCCTATGAAGGACTTCGCGCTGTTTGTGGTACTTGCCCTTGCCGGCAATGTGGTTGGTTACGGCTGCTCTGCATTCCTAGATACCATCCTTTATGCAGAACCGTTTACTAAAGTCTTCACTCAACTCTCTATCATTGCTGCGGGTAACACCGTTCTGATCGCTGTTGTTGGCTTACTGATCCTAAAATCAGTCGCTAAACGCAACAAACAAAGCCGTAACCTGACTGAGGCATAAGCGATAATGACTATAGCATTTTCGAACTTCTCTTTTAGATATGAGTCGCTGGATAAACCGACGCTAAAAAATATCAATCTAAGGATAGAGAAAGGAGAGAAAATCGTCATTATTGGACCAAGCGGTAGTGGTAAATCTACCCTAGGTCAATGCCTTAACGGTCTGATTCCTCATGCTATCAAAGGTGAGGTGACTGGCTCTCTAGAGATCAACGGTAAGAACATTTCTGATTTTTCTATGCACGACTATACCGAGCAGGTTGGCACAGTATTACAAGATACTGATAGCCAATTTGTCGGTTTGAGTATTGGCGAAGACATCGCATTCGCACTGGAAAATCAGTTAGTGTCGAACATTGATATGTACCCTCTGGTTAAGTCGACAGCAAAAATGGTCGACTTAGCAGATATGCTTGATCGCTCGCCACATGATTTATCCGGCGGCCAGAAACAACGCGTGTCATTAGCGGGCATCTTAGTTGATGACGTTGACATCCTGTTGTTTGATGAACCTTTGGCTAGCCTTGACCCGAAAACGGGTAAAGCGACTATCGAAATCATCGACCAACTTCATAAAGAAACCAACAAGACTATAGTCATCATCGAGCATCGCCTTGAAGATGTACTACATCGCGATATCGATCGAGTGATCTTGATGGAGCGCGGTGAAATTGTCGCGGACATGACACCCGATGAAATCTTAGCTTCTGAACTGCTTGAAACACACGGTATTCGTGAACCACTTTATTTATCTGCTCTGAAGGCAGCGAAAGCACCTTTGACCAGTGAAGATAAGCTATCAAACCTCAAAGCTCTCGATTACAAAAGATTCCGCCCTGCGGTTCAGGCTTGGTTTGCAGAGCGCCCGACTCCAGTTGCCGAGAAGCAGTACCAACCTTTGCTTGAGGTCCACGGCCTGACTTACTCTTACGATGGTGAAAAGAACGCTCTCGAAGATGTCAGCTTTAAGATTGGCAAAGGCGAGTTTGTTTCGATTCTGGGCAAGAACGGTTCGGGTAAATCTACCATCACCAAACTCATCATGGGTGTGATCGATGCCGATTCAGGCTCTTCCTATCTAAATGGTGAAGACTTATCTGAGCTTTCTATCTTCGAAAGAAGCCAAAAGGTCGGTGTGGTAATGCAGAACCCAAATCATATGATTTCGCATCATATGATTTTTGACGAGATTGCTTTTGGTCTTCGTAACCGCAATATTGCAGAAGAGCTGATTAAAGAAAAAGTTGAAAACATTCTTGAGCTGTGTGGGCTGAGTAAGTTCCGTCACTGGCCTATCGAAGCTTTGAGCTACGGTCAGAAAAAGCGTGTAACCATCGCTTCTATCTTAGTGTTGGAACCTGAACTCCTCATCTTGGATGAACCAACAGCAGGCCAAGATTACCGAAACTACACGTCAATGTTGGCGTTTATCCAAAAGCTTAACCGCGATTTGGGTATTACTGTGGTGATCATCTCACACGACATGCATCTCGTTCTAGAGTACACCACACGTTCAATCGTAATCGCAGACAGCAAGCTTATTGCCAATGCCGCCATGACAGAAGTGTTTAGTCAGCCATCGCTTCTAGAACGTGCAAACCTCTGTACCACTAGTATTTATGAACTCGCGACTATGATGAAAATCGACGATACCAATGCGTTTATGCAGTACTTCATCGACTACGAGAGAAGTTCTCTATGAACGCATCAAAAGTAAAATTCGGCATCAACTACATTGATACCAAATCCCCCCTGCACGCATTGAATGGCATCACGAAATTTGCACTCTTCTTAGCTTGGGTAACCGTGGTATTGACTACGTTCGACCTGAGATTGATTACGCTGCTTATTATTACTGGTTTATACCTGTTAAAGCTCACCAATGTGCCTATACGCGTGTATAAGCCTTTGTTATTAGGCACGGCGAGTGTCTTAAGTCTAAATGCTTTATTCATGTTCCTGCTTGCTCCGCAGCAAGGCACTGAGCTCATCGGTAGCGAAACTGTATTACTGACATTACCGGGTAACTACTCGTTGAGCCAGGAGACTCTGTTTTACTTAGTCACGGTTACGCTCAAGTACATGAGTATGTTCCCGATAGCGTTAATATTCGTCTTCACTACGCACCCGACTGAGTTTGCAGCGAGCCTCAACCGTATCGGCGTTCCGTACAAGATCGCCTATGCGGTAAGCTTAACGCTGCGTTACTTGCCAGAAGTTAAGAAGGACTTCATCAATATCATGCATGCTCAGCAAGCTCGTGGTGTTGAACTCTCGAAGAAAGCGCCCCTAATAACTCGAATCAAAAACGTGGCTAAGGTTCTAGGACCGCTCATTTTCTCTAGCTTAGACCGCGCAGACGAGATCTCTAACGCAATGACGTTACGAGGCTTTGGCCGACACAAGGCACGTACTTGGTATAGCTATGCGCCTTTGAAACGTATCGACTTTGTTTGTTTGAGTGTCATTGCTTTTATTGTGGTGTTGGCCATAGCGAAACGCATTCTTGAACCTGAATTGTTTTGGTATCCATTCTAAGTTTTCATTTACCACATATAAACAACGACTTAAAATTACACACCGCTCAATAGGGCGGTGTTTTTATGTGTGCCAAGATCTGATTAACAATTGAACCAATAACTCAATACTGACTATTTTTGACGATAAACTGACCGTTTACTTACGTCTTTGGTTTGAAATCTAATTTAGAAACTCTTAATATACACGTTTGCAGAATGTTACACTCAATAGAGATTTGTAATGGCTCGAATTACTCAAGTACAGAAATTAGAAAACCAAAAGAACTACGATGAAATCGTACTAAACCTTTTTCTGGCTGAAGGACATGAAGCACTAACTTATGCAAGGATTGCGCAAGAAATTGGCATTAGTTTAACGACGCTTCAGGGCTATTATTCATCGACCCGCGCTATCCGCTCAGTGCTTCACAAGCACATGTTGTCGATTGTTATCGAGAGCCTCGACTTCTCGTCAGAGGAGGTGTTTGTTAAATCTTGGCAAGACGCTCTAGATAACGAACGGTTCCGATACGTGATTAAATTGATGTTTTTCCACGCATCACAAGTAAAGACTCCAGAAGAATTTAATGTCAGTTCAGATGGTCAATTTCGTGAGAAGATGTTTGAGAACTTTGGGACAGATTCGGTTCGTATCCTTGAAACTGTAGTAGGTCGCTCAATGTTCTATCTAACGAATTTCAACAAGCATTAAGCCAAACAGATACAAAAAAAAGGGAGCCTTCAGGCTCCCTTTTTCATATTCTCAGTTTGTTTATAGACCTAATTTAGCTTATAGAAAACGGTCGATAGTGGCGGTAAACGCAACTCAATCGATGTGTCTAAACCTTCGCTTTCTACTGATTCAACCTTAGCAACCGGCTTCACTTCAAAGCCACTGCCTGCATAATCCGCAGAGTCTGTATTCAATAACAAAGAGTACTGACCTTGTGCTGGAACACCTAAGCGGAAGTGCTCATGAGGAACGGGGGTAAAGTTAGAAACCACCAATACACGCTCGCCTGATTCACTGATACGCTCATGAGCTAAGATACTCGCTTCAGCTGAATCCTGTAGACGCCATTCAAAACCTTTCGGGTCGAAATCAAGATCATGCATTGCAGCTTCAGAACGGTAAAGATTGTTCAAATCTTTCGTTAAGCGCTGAACACCTTGATGACGTTCATAATCTAGCAAGAACCATTGCAGTTGATCATCGTGGTTCCATTCCGCCGTCTGACCAAATTCAGCACCCATGAAGTTCAGCTTCTTACCTGGTTGCGCATACATGTAACCCATATAAGCACGTAGGTTTGCCGTTTGCTGCCATTCATCACCAGGCATCTTGTTGTGGATAGAACCTTTACCGTAAACCACCTCATCGTGAGACAGAGACAATACATAATTCTCACTGTGTGCGTAAACCAGTGGGAAGGTAATCGTATCGTGGTGATATTTACGGTTGATTGGGTCTTCTTGAATGTAAGACAAGCTGTCGTGCATCCAACCCATGTTCCACTTAAAGCCAAAGCCTAAGCCGCCCATAAAAGTCGGTGCTGAAACACCAGGGAAAGCCGTTGATTCTTCAGCAATCGTCATCGCATTCGGAAAGTGTTTATACACTTCTTCGTTCATCCACTTAAGGGTTGCGATAGCGTCGTAGTTTTCGTTGCCGCCATCCGCATTCGGGATCCATTGGTCATGGCTACGCGAATAGTCGAGGTACAACATCGAAGCAACCGCATCAACACGGATGCCATCAATGTGGAATTGCTCGAACCAGTACAGTGCATTAGAAACTAAGAAACGACGAACATGCTCTTTGCCTAAATCGTAAATGTACGAGTTCCAATCTTGATGCCAACCACGACGTGGATCTGGATCATGGAATAATGGCGTACCATCGAAGTTTGCTAGGCCGTGATCATCACTTGGGAAGTGAGCAGGAACCCAGTCCAGAACAACGCCAAGACCCGCTTGGTGACATTGATCGACGAAGTATTTGAAATCATCTGGAGAGCCAAAACGGCTAGTCGGTGCAAATAGACCTACAGGCTGATAGCCCCAAGAACCGTAGAATGGATGTTCTGAAACTGGCATTAGTTCAACGTGCGTGTAGCCAAGATCCGTTAGGTATGGGATCAGCTCTGCCGCAAGCTCGCGATAATTTAAGAATTCACCTTCAGCGTTACGCTTCCAAGAACCTGCATGCAATTCATAGAACGAAAGCGCTTCTTTGCGCTTTTGCGTTACCGGGCGATTTTGCCATTGAGTATCTTGCCACTGGTAACGAGCGTGATCGTAAGTTACAGATGAGAACGATGGGTATTGCTCAGAGTAGAAACCCCATGGGTCAGCTTTGTGTGGTAAGCCTTCGCCATTTGGTCCTTTTAATTCAAACTTGTATTGAGCGCCTTCTTCCAGTTCAGGAATGAATAAGCCCCACATACCGTAATCTAGGCGTTGCATTGGGTGGCGGCGACCATCCCAAGCGTTGAAGTTACCCACCAAGCTTACCGCAGTTGCATGCGGTGCGTACACCAAGAAACGCGTACCTGAAATCGTCTGTCCATCACGCTCTAGCGTAATAAACTGAGCCCCCATGTGATGATACATATCTTTCGGTGTATGAAGATCTTCATAACTCGCGTACAAATCGTGGTACTGGTAAGGATCATCGATGATCTGTTCTACGCCAGCCCAATCAACCGCAAGCTTATAGTGAGTAAAACGTAAGTCTCTCTCTTGCTTAAGAATGAAACCACTTTCACCCTCTCGCGCTAACTCAATACGAGGTTCCTTTCCAACAATCAACTCGACTTTATCTGCCCCAGGAATCCACACACGTAATGCACCTTGCTCAGAAGGTAGGTATGGCCCTAAAAACGCGAATGGGTCTGTGAAACAAGCCTGTGATAGTTGGGTATATATTTGTTTTTGCTTTGAAATCGAACTTAGTTCCAAAACGTTTCTCCCTAACCAAACATCCAAAAAACATAATACAAAAATGCCCGCTATTAGTGCGGGCAATATAACGACGGTTTATTCTACCAGATGAGCATTCATTATTGAGTGACCGAGGTTGTAGTTTCGTACGGCGTAAGCAAAAAACCACCTAATTTCAAGTCACTCACGTCATTACTTACCGGCTTTTTCTCGAACGTCAGTCAGCTTAGAAGCGATACGATTAACGCCTTCGTAAGCAAATATTTCGTCCAAGTTCATTGATAGTTTACGACGCCAGTTAGGGTATTCATCAACCGTGCCAGGAATGTTTACTGGCTTGTCCATCTCTAGCCAATCTTCTAGCTGAACGCTCAGTAGTGTTGAACCACCAGCCGCTACGTGCAGTTGAAGTGCCTCAGCAAGGTAAGAGTCCATCGGTACTTGGCTCGCATCGCGGCCCACACCTTCTGGTAGGAAACCATGCCATGCTACTGAATCTAAGATACCTTGCTTGCACTCTAGGCGGTCATCGAACAAGGTTTCTAATTGTTCTGCATCTGGGTATAAGCCAATCTCTTGGCCCATTTTCAGGTCATCACAGTGCCAGAAGCCACGAAGCGTTGGCATATCGTGAGTACACAGTGCCGCCATCGATTGTGATGCGTAGTGTTTTGGTGAGATGAAACCACCGTCATCTTCTGATGTTTCGAAGAAGAACACTTTGTAAGAGTGCACGCCAGCATCTGCAAGGATGTCGACAATCTCATCCGGTACCGTTCCTAAATCTTCACCGATAACGCTACATTGGTAACGGTGAGATTCAAGCGCCAGAATAGACAGCATATCTTGTACTGGGTAGTAGATGTACGCGCCCTTAGTTGCGTTCTCACCCTTTGGAATCCACCACAAGCGCAGTAGACCTAAAACGTGGTCGATACGCAGTGCACCACAGTGCTTCATGTTCGCACGAAGTAGCTTGATGTAAGCGTCGTAGCTTGTTTCTTGAAGCACTTCTGGGTTTAACGGAGGTAGACCCCAGTTCTGACCCAAAGGACCAAGAATATCAGGTGGAGCACCAATGCTCGCATCCATCACTAGGTTGCCTTCGTCAGCCCAAGTCTCGCTGCCTGAATCTGCAACACCTACCGCTAAGTCACGGTACAGGCCAACAGCCATGCCCTTCTCTTCTGCAAGAGACTGTGCATCGTTGATCTGGCAATCTGCTAGCCATTGCAGGTACATGTACAGATGAACGTTTTCTAAGTTCTCTTTGATGTATTTCTGTGTCGCTGGGCTGTCGAATGTACGGTACTTCTCAGGGAATACCGGCCATCCCCACATGCCAGAATCTTCTGCATGCAGTTCACCATGTAGAGCATCAAACGCCGCTTGATGCATCAGGCTATCGCCACCCTCTTCTACGAAGGCTAAGAACGCTTGTGCACGGTCGCTGTTTTTGTCTAGATGACGAGTCTTAAATTCTGCGAATAGCAGAGGCAAGATGCTCATCTTAAGCTCAGACACTTCGGTGTAGTTTACCCAGTGTGCTTCACGCGCTTTTTGTAGACGCTGTTGGAACTCTGCGCTGCCGACTGTTTGTTGTGCTTCTGCACTTAGTGCAAATTCAGGAACTGAACTCACATCAATGTATAAGATGTTCAACCAGCGACGAGAAGATGGGCTATATGGGCTCGCACCTTCAGGGTTCGCAGGGAACAATGAGTGAATTGGGTTTAGACCAACGAAGTCACCACCACGAGAAGCGATATCCGCAACAAGCTGTTTTAGGTCACCGAAATCACCAATACCCCAGTTATGCTGAGTTCTTAGGGTATAAAGTTGAACACTGGGTCCCCAAAGCTTTTTGCCTTGCTCGATTGGTGACTGCTTGAAACACGCTTTTGGCGTAATAATCAGTGTCATCTCGTAAGGCTTCTTACGGCGCTTACGGCTCACAATGAGCTTGTGATAACCCCATGCCAAATCACTTGGCAATGCAAACACTAAAGGGCCACCCTCGGCACGCTCGTCACGAATGACTTGAGATTGAAGATAGCCTTCAAGTACCTCTCCTTGCTCGGTTTCTAAGCGCCAGCTGAACTCACTTTCACGAGCACTTACACCTAGATTAAGCGCCACTTCTACTGGCTCACCGTCACGCAAGACAAGAACTGGGTCTAGTACATCTTTTTTGTGTTTTCTTTCTGCTGACTTAAGCAGTGCATCATCGCTGCTTGTATCGTAGCCCAACGAAGCCAATAGAGACGTGATCGTCTCGTCTGATACTTGTGCTTCATCGCCCCACGCACTAACGTAACTGTCGGCAATGTTTGCCATTTCTGCGACTTGTTTTAATACGGTCTGTTCTTTCATCGCTCTCTCCGAAAACGTTCTGACGCTTTCTATTTTGTAGGGTTGTTAATTTAATTTTTACTAATCAATTAGCTTGTGACAATCGGTTTGTAAGCAGCTTGTTTATAAACGAAACCTTTAAGCCTTTCGTTTGCTCACAAGCTAATTGAGCCAAGGCAGAAACTGCCTTGGCTACTTTGGAAGTATTAACGGTTAACCGCTTCAAGTTTCCAGATGTTGTTCACGTAGTCGCGGATAGAGCGGTCTGATGTGAACTTACCAACCAATGCTGTGTTAAGAATTGCTTTCTTAGCCCAACCTGCTTGGTCTTTGTATTGCGTGCCCATGTCTTCGTGCGCTTTCACGTAAGATGCGAAGTCAGCAAGACATAGGTAAGGGTCACCACCGTCTAGCAGGCTATCAAACGTTGCACGTAGAAGGCCTGGTTGACCTGGAGTGAACTCATCGCCAGTCAGTAGGTCTAGAGATGCTTTCAGTAGTGGGTCTGCATTGTAGTAGTCGTATGGGTTGTAGCCTTGAGCTTTCAGAGCTTGAACACCATCAACGTCTAGGCCGAAGATGTAGATGTTTTCATCACCCACTTCTTCACGAATCTCAACGTTTGCACCATCCATCGTACCGATAGTTAGCGCGCCGTTTAGAGCCATCTTCATGTTGCCCGTACCAGATGCTTCTTTACCCGCTAGTGAGATTTGCTGAGAAACGTCTGCTGCAGGGATGATGATTTCAGCCATGCTTACACGGTAGTCAGGAATGAATACCACTTTCAGTTTGTTACCGATGCGAGGGTCGTTGTTGATCTTCTCTGCAATCTTGTTAACCGCGAAGATGATCTCTTTCGCTAGGTGGTAACCCGGTGCTGCTTTCGCTGCGAAGAAACATACGCGTGGCTCACATTCGAAACCAGGTTCATTAAGAATACGGTGGTACAGAGATAGAATGTGTAGCAAATCTAGGTGCTGACGCTTGTATTCGTGAAGACGTTTGATTTGAACGTCAAAGATAGCGTTAGTATCTAGCTCGATACCCATGTTCTCTTGAACCCAATCAGCTAGGCGCTGTTTGTTTTCTTTCTTAACAGCCATGAATTCTTTTTGGAATTTCGCGTCTGTTGCAAACTTAGCGATGCCTTCTAGCTGCTCAAGTTTTGCTGGCCATTCAGTGCCGATCTTACCCGTGATTAGCGCAGATAGACCTGGGTTACAGAACTTCAACCAACGACGTGGCGTGATGCCGTTCGTTACGTTAGTCAGTTTACCTGGGAAGATTTCGTTGAACTCAGGGAACAAGTCTTTCTTAACCAGTTGTGAGTGAAGCGCAGCTACACCGTTTACTTTGTAAGAACCAATCACACATAGGTTTGCCATGCGAACCATGCGGTGGAAACCTTCTTGGATGATAGAAAGCTTCGCTTGCTTCTCACCGTCACCAGGCCACATCTTGCGAACTTCTTGCATGAAGCGGTGGTTGATTTCAAAGATGATTTCCATGTGACGTGGAAGAAGACGATTGATTAAAGATTCAGACCAAGTCTCTAGCGCTTCTGGAAGTAGTGTGTGGTTCGTGTAAGCGAACGTGTGAGCACTGATTTCCCATGCTTGATCCCAAGATAGACCTTTCTCGTCAATCAGGATGCGCATTAGCTCAGGAATCGCGATCGTTGGGTGTGTATCGTTCAGCTGAATCGTTTCTTGCTTAGGCAGATCTTCTAGAGAGAAACCTGCTGCTTCGTGGCGACGTAGAATATCGCGAACCGATGCTGCTGAATGGAAGTACTGCTGCATTAGACGCAGTGTCTTACCTTTCTCGTGGTTATCGTTCGGGTAAAGAACCTTAGTGATGTTACCTGCATCGATTAGCGAGTGTTGCGCTTCGAAGTAATCACCGTTGTTGAAGCTTGCTAGTGAGAATGGTGCAATTGCCTGACATTCCCAAAGGCGCAGTGGGTAAACCGTGCTTGACTCGTAACCTACGATAGGTAGATCCCAAGGCATTGCTTTCACTTCCATACCTGGAACCCAAGTACGTACTTCTTTACCGTCGATGAATTCAACTTCTACATGACCGTAAAAACCAATGTGTTGTGCTAGTTCTGGACGAGCCACTTCCCATGGGTAACCTTCAACACCGCGCCATGCGTCAGGTGCTTCTTGTTGGCGACCGTCTTGGAAAGACTGCTTGAATAAACCGTATTCGTAGTGAAGACCGTAGCCTACTGTTGGGTATTCTTGAGCGGCACAAGAATCCATGAAACAAGCAGCTAGACGACCAAGACCACCATTACCTAGTGATGGGTCACGTTCTTCTTCTAGAAGGTCAGTTAGGTTTTGACCTAGCTCTTCCATTGCATGAGTGATCTGTTCGTATAGACCCATGCTGATCAGGTTGTTACCTGTTAGACGGCCAATCAAAAACTCAAGTGATAGGTAGTTAACGCTCTTCGCGTTCTTAATTTTTTCGTCATTTTCAGTTTCTAACAGATCAAATGTTGTGAGTTCTGCTAGCGCACGCCCCATTGCTAGGTACCATGCGCGGCTATCTGCGTTTTCAATCGTTGTTGCGTAGGTTGCAGATAAATGTTTCTTAACACTCTCTTGGAATGACACTTTATCGAAAGTTTTTTGCTGAGTTGGTTTCATTTCAGAAATCTCGCTTTTAATAGTTCTAATTCATCTGTGACATATCGTGCATGGTCACCATAAACTAAACATCCTCCCGCTAATGCAACTGACTAGGAGTAGATGGGAGGGCGTAGGGGGCGTACCGACTTAGGGTTAGTGATCTGACTCTCATGTTCTGACTGCGAACAAAAACTTGGAGTGACTAAGATCACAAGCTCCCGTTCGATAACTTAACTTCAATTGATGTGACTTTTATTTAACCCATTTAAAGTCATTGCCAAATCTGAGTTTCAGATCACGAAAATAATTTCCAACTCTCATCTTTTGCATTGATTCCCGTGTAGGGATGAACGAAGTCACATTCACAAACCAACCCGCAACGTGAGCAAAGTCTCAAATAAAGGGCGTAGACACCCAAAAACATGCAGGAGTGCAAGGTTTCTGAGGAGGATCGTAGTCGGTAACGTTTGGCTTCACGTAATATGAGTAAAGACTTAAGTAATTAGGCTCATGTCATTGGAGTGCACTCAACGATAGATTGGGATATTCCAGAACATAGCCACGGAATAGGTGTAAAACTTCGATATGTGGATCCCTTCGAAACTGACTCGTCCCGGCCGCTTACATAATGCAATCCTACGACCTAGGGTTCTCGATCTGCTTCACAATGCAGATTGCTATAAGCTTGTGTTGTTCCGCTCTCCAGCGGGCTACGGCAAAACCACCATGGCTGCACAATGGTTGGTAGATAAACCTAATGTGGGTTGGTACAGCATTGATGATAGCGACAATGATGCCTTCCGCTTTATCAACTACCTACTTCAATCACTTAATAAAGCGACTCAAAATGCCTGTCCGAATGCCCAAAAACTGGCAGAAAAGCGACAGTTTTCATCGCTGCATTCTTTATTAAGTGAAGTATTTGCCGAGATGTCGGAATTCCATCACGAGTGCTTTCTGGTGTTGGATGACTATCACTTGGTCAACAATGACGACATCCACGAAGCCATGCGCTTCTTCCTCAAACACATGCCCGATAACCTAACGTTGGTTGTCACCAGTCGTGGTACGCCACCACTTGGTACAGCAAACCTGCGCGTTCGTGACTTAATGATCGAATTAGGTAATGACTCGTTGGCGTTTGATACCGAAGAAACCACACGATTTTTCAACCAACGCGTAGCCGACGGCATTGATGACACCACGGCAGATAGCATTTGTAGTTATGTAGAAGGTTGGCCTTCTGCACTACAACTTATCGCGCTACAAGCACAACACCAAAAACGCACTCTTGCACAGTCCGCAGAGTCATTCTCTCACTTTAACCACGCCCATCTTTGGGACTACTTGGTTGAAGAAGTATTCGACCTGCTAGACAAAGAAACCCGACAGTTCTTGATGCAATGTTCTGTGCTTGATCACTTCAACGATGAGCTTGTGTGTGCACTTACACAGCGTGAAGATGCGTTAGGTATGATCGAATCACTCAACCGTTTTGGTTTGTTCATCTACCCGCTTGAAGGTGAAAAGAACTGGTATCGCTTCCATAACTTGTTTGGTGAATTCCTCGCACATGAGCGCCAAGCTCGAATTCCTCAGCAAGAAGCTGAACTGCATCGAAGTGCTGCAAAAGCGTGGATCAAGCAAAACACACCACACCAAGCACTACGTCACGCACAGCGTGCTGAAGATCCAGAACTGATCATTCAAATCCTGACTGAGCACGGTTGGCCGATGTTCAACCAAGGTGAGCTTTCGTCATTAGAAATGGCGATCAAACAGCTAACCACAGATCAACTATACAGTGAGCCAAAGCTTTCGATGTTGCGCGCTTGGCTTGCACAAAGTCAGCACCGTTATGACCAAGTGGGTACTTTGTTGGAAGAGGCTGAGACTCAATATCAAGCGCGAAACATTGAACTCGATACTCAGCAGCAAGGCCAATACAACGCCTTACGCGCACAAGTTGCCATCAACAGCAATGAGCCTGAGAAAGCATTGGAATTGGCTGAGCTTTCGTTGAGTCAGTTGAACACCACCGTTTATCGTAGCCGCATTGTCGCAACCTCGGTTGTGGGCGAAGTGAATCACGTAATGGGTAACCTAAGCCGTGCGCTACCGATGATGCAACAAACAGAAAAACTGGCACGTCAGTATCAGGTTTACCATCAGGCCCTGTGGGCGATTCTGCAACAAAGCGAAATCTTGATTGCTCAAGGTTATGTTCAAGCTGCATTTGAGCTACAAGACAGTGCATTCAAATTGATTGAAGAACATCAGCTGCAATACGTACCTCTGCACGAATTCTTGCTGCGTGTTCGCGCTCAGATCTTCTGGTGTTGGAACCGACTAGATGAAGCGGAAGAGTGTTGCTACAAAGGCTTAGATATCCTTGGTCACCACTCTCCGAGTAAACACCTGCACAGCTATTCTATGTTGGCTCGTATTTCATTGAGCCGTGGTGAGATTGATAAAGCGTCGAAATTTATCGACCAGATTCAGCACCTATTGCGTCAATCGACTTACCACGTAGATTGGACGGCAAATGCTTCTCTTTCTTTGATTCTGTTCTGGCAAGTAAAAGGCGATAAAGAAGCTATCCGTGATTGGCTGAGTGTGGCTGTTCGACCTGAATCGGCAAGTAACCACTTCTGCCAACTTCAGTGGCGAAACATCGTTCGTGCTCACATCATCCTTGAGCAGTATGAAGACGCAGAAGAAGCGCTGACTTTCCTTAAGAGTGAAGCCCAGCGTTCGCACCTGATTACAGACACCAACCGCAACTTGATCGTTGAAGCCGTGTTACGTACACAAATTAACGATGAAGACAGCGCACGAATACTACTCGAAGAAGCGCTTCATATGACTAACCAAACCGGTATGGTCGGTAACTTCTTGGTAGACGGTGGGACTATCGGGCATATCTTGGATAAGTTGAGCAACAAGCCAGGCTTAGGTGATTTAGAACGTCACCGCGCACAACAAATCATGAAAGATATTTCCGCGACCCAACGCAGCCGCTCGGTTCACTTCGATGAAGACTTTGTTGAGAACTTGGTTAATCACCCGAACATTCCTGAGCTTGTGCGTACTAGCCCACTCACCCAGCGTGAATGGCAAGTACTTGGTCTGATCTACTCAGGATTCAGTAATGAGCAGATCGCTCAAGAACTCGATGTAGCGGGTACCACAATCAAGACTCACATCCGTAACCTTTACCAAAAGCTCAACATTGCTAACCGTAAAGAAGCAATCAGCACAGCGGAGAACTTGCTGCAGTTGATGGGGTACTAAAACGGATTCGAGATTCGAGATTCGAGATTGATTCGAGAAAACATAAGCTAGTCACCGATGGTGGCTGGCTTTTTTTTCATCTGAAGTTTAGAACCTAAAAATGTAGGAATGGGAAAAGTAAAAAGACGATCACCAAACGACAGGCAAAAAAATAGCCAACCGCAATAATCGCGATTGGCTCTATATATTTGTGAACAAATCATAAGTTCACTAACAACGTCAGTTGGCTAGGTGACCCTCGGCTTAAGAAGGGTCAATGTATATAATGCAGTTAGCGTGCCAACTTTTATTCGACGTTTTATAAGCCCTGCACCGCATAAAAACCATGAATTTGTCATGCGAATTGCAAAGTGCATTTGCATATTGCAACCAAGATGCAATATCGATAAGGGATCAGTTTCATCTCTGCTCTTAATGACAAATCACTAAGTGGTTGTTATCTAAATGTTAGGCAAATATTCACTTCAACTTATTGCCTTACAATTAATAGAGTAATAAAAGCCCTTCCCCAAAAGCATATTCATACTTTTTTTACACTAAAGTTTGTATACTGCACAAAATCATCCTCAACTCTATGAAGCAATGAACTACTTAAGTACTTTTTTCAAAGGCATGGCAATGGGCGCAGCAGACGTTGTACCTGGCGTGTCGGGCGGAACCATCGCATTCATCACTGGTATCTACGATACGCTGCTAGAAAGCATTCGCAGAATTAACCCTAGCGTACTTGGCTTATGGAAACTCGAAGGCTTCAAAGCCGCGTTTAATCACATCAATGGTTTCTTCCTAATTTCACTGTTCGCGGGCGTATTCACGAGCATTGCGACATTCGCAAAATTGATTTCTTGGTTATTAGTCACCCACCCTGTTCCACTGTGGTCTTTCTTCTTCGGCCTGATCTTGGTCTCGGTTTTCCATATTCTTAAGCAAGTAGAGAAACGCGATATGATTCGCTTCGTGTTTTTGCTGCTTGGCGTTGCTTTCGCTTATAGCATTACCGTGCTTAAACCGCTGCAAATGGAACCAACCAGCATCAACGTATTGATTGCGGGTGCGATTGCTATCTGCGCGATGATTTTACCCGGTATTTCAGGCAGCTTTATTCTGCTCCTGATTGGCATGTATGGCCCCGTGCTTGGCGCCGTTAAATCATTTCAAGTCGATATACTTGCGCTATTCCTTGCGGGCTGTGTGATCGGACTGCTGACTTTCTCACATGTACTGTCTTGGCTATTGCGTTCATTCCGCGACTTCACATTGGTATTCTTAACCGGTTTGATGATCGGTACGCTGCCTAAGATCTGGCCTTGGAAAGAGACCATCAGCTGGCGCACAAACTCAAAAGGTGAACAAGTTCCTCTGATTCAAGAAAACCTATCACCGTTTGATTTTGAAGCGGTAACCTCTCAGCCTTCTCAGTTGGTCATGGCGATTGTGATGATGTTTGCTGCGATTGCATTGGTTTTAGGCCTGGAGAAGTTTGCAGAGCGTAATGCTGACTAATCATTCAGCCAGCTTCTGGAAAGCGTTTAGAACGGATAATGCTTAGAAATACTAAGCTCACATATCTATTAAACAGACAAAAGCGAAGCCAATGGCTTCGCTTTTTTAGTTCTACCATACGCACAAAATTGCTTTTTGATACAAGCACGTATTGAGGGGTGTGATAACATCGCCGCTCTTATAAAATTAAATGAGAACACGACATGCACTCTGCATTAAAGGTTGCTGCTGTTGGGATCGCTCTCGTGGCAGGCTTTTATGGGCCGCAAGCAATTCAGCAATTTAAATCAGCGATGGAGCACTCAACTGCCGACGTCAGCTTGGATGATTACTGCATGCTTTCAACCACATCGTGTGAGCAGGAATCCATTTCAATGTCGCTTGACCGAGAAACCGCGCAACCTCTTCTACCCACAAAGATAAAGGTAGTTTGGGAAGGTGCTGCATCTGAAACCTTGATGCTATCGCTGACCGGTTTAGAGATGGAAATGGGCTCAGCACGTTTCCAATTAAAAAATACTGGTAACAACATCTATGAAGGTGATGTCATTTTACCCGTGTGTACCATGGATCACATGACTTGGCTTGGTGAGCTCACCGATGGTGTTGAAACCGTAAAACCTGCAATAAGGATGGCAAGATGAGTAGAAATTGGTCGTTAGCATTGGTTGTCGCTTTTGTACTTGGCTTTGGTGTCAAAAGCTATCTTGATGGGCAAAACGAAGTTCAAGAACAACACGCTGCAAAACAAGAGTTCTCCGCAACGACTCTTTTCGGCAAAGACAACCAACCAACGGAAATCTTTGACCAAACCGATGACAGAATTCGTATCGTTTACTTCGGTTTCACACGCTGCCCAGATGTGTGCCCCACTTCTTTGGCTATGTTGGCCGGAGCACTTAACCAAGTCTCTGATGAAGCAAAAGCCAAGATTCGCCCGATGTTTGTCTCTCTCGACCCTGAGCGTGATGCAGCAGAAGCCTCATACGAATACGCACAATACTTCCACCCAATGATGGAAGGATTAAGTGGTCCTTTGGATGTGACAACCACGCTTGCACACAACTACGGTGTTATTTTCAGAAAGACCAAGCTGGAAGGTTCAGAGTTGGAATACACCCTAGACCACAGCTCATATTTTTATTTTTTAAAGCCCGACGGTACCTTGATTACCAAAGTACCGCACACGTTGACGCCAGCGCCAATTGTTGAGGCTATCAACAAGCTGACGCAGTAAAACGTAAAAACAAAGAACTTACTCAATAAAGTTCAAAAAAAGTCAGGTCCCAGACCAAAAACATAAAAATTAAGGACAACAACATGAAGTTAAAAGCACTTGCTCTAGCAGGCTTATTGCTCACCCCTTTTGCTCAGGCTAGTAGCGATATTATGGTTCATGACGCGTACGCTCGTGCAACCCCGCCTTCAGCAGTGAACAGCGCGGTGTTCACGACTCTGATGAACCACAGCGATAAAGATCGCGCTATTGTTTCTGCAACAACACCTGCAGCAGGTAAAGTAGAACTTCATGATGTAATCATGGATGGCGATGTTATGAAAATGCGCCAAGTTCAAGAGATCACCATCCCTGCAAACGGTGAAGCGGTACTTAAACCTGGTAGCCTACACATCATGTTGTTCGACCTAAAAAGTAGCCTAAAAGAAGGTGAGCAAATCGAGATGACTCTGACCTTTGCCAATGGTGAAACACAGACCTTCGACGCACCAGTGAAGAAAGTGATGAGCGGCATGAAGAAGATGAACCACGACCATCATTAATCGTATTCACAATTGATAAAATAATTTAAGCCACGATGACTTCTCGCCATCGTGGCTTTTTGTTAAACTGAGCGCGCTTTTTATTCAAAGCCTGAACACATAAATAAACCAAGGAGAATAGAAGATGATTGTAATGAAAATACTAAAACTGGCAGTAAAAGTAACGCGTTAATTTGTTTGGTTAATCAAACTTTAATCTCGAACTACCAACATTAAGCCATCAGCTGGCTACCGCACACTTTTACCCGGTTTACTGTTGATCGTAAGTGATCAATATCTGCATGCCTGTAAAGCATGACTCAAATCCGGGGTCCTATCGATTTTGAATTCGACCCAAGCTCAAACATTTTTGACGTCTCGACGCTTTTTGAACTGACCAACGCTTTTCGATCTCATCGACAACCTGAGATCTTACAAGACGTTAATGCTCTCATAAGACTTTAATGCTCTCACAAGAAAAGAAAGCTCGCACGTCTGGGTAAATAGACATGAATTCACAAAACGCATTTTCTCATCCAATGTCACTTCAACAACTTGGATGGCAACCTGTATTCCAACAACAACTGACACTTGAAGACTACGACCATTCAGTGATCGCCCGTATCACCGCGCACCATCGCAGTGGCTACACATTTGCGTCTGAACAAGGCGAAATCACTCTACCTATTCATCACAACCAACCTGCAATGACCGTTGGCGATTGGGTAATATTGAACTCTGAACTGCAATTCGATCGCTTACTAGAACGCCAATCGCTCTTTAGCCGAAAAGCTGCAGGCAGTCGTGTGGCTGAACAATATATTTCAGCCAATATCGACACAGTGTTTATCGTGGTTTCATTGAACAACGACTTTAATCTGAGTCGCATTGAACGCTACCTGGCACTCGCAAATGAAGCACAAGTTGAAGCGGTTATCGTCCTGACTAAGAAAGACTTGTGTGACGACTACGAAGGCAAAGTACAACAGGTACAAAGCTTAGACCCGATGCTCATGATCGAAGCGGTCAATAGCCTAGATCAAGGCTCAACCCAAGTACTGTCACCTTGGTGTAAAACCGGCAAAACCGTCGCGCTAATGGGGTCTTCTGGTGTGGGTAAGTCGACTTTGGTTAACTCATTGCTAGGTGAAGCATCGCAGGCAACTGGTGGTATTCGTGAAGACGACAGTAAAGGTCGTCATACAACCACATCACGATCACTCCACTTGCTCGCATCAGGTGGCTTGCTTCTCGACACTCCAGGAATGCGAGAGCTCCAACTTGCAGACTGCGCTGAAGGCGTGAGTGAAACTTTTTCAGACGTCGAAGAGTTAGCAATGCACTGCCGCTTCTCTGATTGTCATCATGAATCAGAGCCAGGATGCAAGATAAGGGCTGCCATTGAGAGTGGTGAACTGTCTGAAAGACGATTTACTAATTATCAAAAGCTACTGAGAGAACAAGCAAGAAACGGCGCTTCTCTTGCAGAGCAACGCGCTAACAATAAGCAGCTTTCCAAAATGTACCGAAACGTACAGTCAGAAAGCCGCAATATTAAGAAAGGCTCAGCTTAAGCAGTTGGATATTGACGGTAATCTGAGTTAATCGCTCAACGCTGATCTGAAACACCGAGCCCCACGTGTCAATCGCGTGGGGCTTTATCGGCTTTGTTTCCTAAATCAGGGAACTAATGCTTAAAGCTACGATCAGATCATCTA